>JALDXK010000542.1:0-4625 GCA_032155105.1 Acidobacteriota bacterium | reverse complement strand
CGCACGATCGAACAGCGCCTTCTGGATCTCGTCGAGCAGCGCGCGAATCGCGTCCGCAAGGCCGTCCATCGGCATCGACGCCTTGGTGCGGGTATCGCGTCGGGCGGCGAACACCGCTGACTTCTCGATGTCCTTCGGACCGATCTCGAGGCGCAGCGGGACGCCGCGCATTTCATATTCGGAGAACTTCCAGCCGGGCGTCTGGCTCTCGTCGGCGTCGAGCTTGACGCGAATGCCGGCCGCGGTGAGCTGATCGCGAATCGCCTCGCACTTCGGGAGCACCGTTTCCTTCCAGTTGCCGCGCGGGATTGGGACGATCACCACCTGGTAGGGCGCGATCTTCGGCGGCACGATCAAGCCGCTGTCGTCGCCGTGGGTCATGATCACCGCGCCGATCAGGCGAGTGGTGACGCCCCATGACGTGGTCCACGCGTACTGGAGGGTCTTGTCGCGGCCCTGGAACTGGATTTCGAAGGCCTTGGCAAAATTCTGCCCGAGGTTGTGCGATGTGCCCGCCTGCAGCGCGCGGCCGTCGCCCATCAGCGCCTCGATGGAATAGGTCTTCGAGGCGCCGGCGAACTTCTCGCTCTCGCTCTTCTGGCCGTCGATCACTGGCACGGCGAGGACGTTCTCGCACACGTCCTTGTAGAGCGCGAGGATCTTCATCGTCTCTTCTTGCGCCTCGGCCTCGGTTTCGTGCGCGGTATGGCCTTCCTGCCACAGGAATTCGGTGGTGCGCAGGAACGGCCGCGTGACCTTTTCCCAGCGGACGACGTTGGCCCACTGGTTGATCAGCAGGGGCAGATCGCGCCACGACTGGATCCACTTCTGGTACATGACGCCGATGATGGTTTCCGAGGTCGGCCGGATGATCAGCTTCTCGGCGAGATCCTCGTCGCCGCCTTTCGTAACCCAGGCGACCTGCGGCGCAAAACCTTCGACGTGCTCTTTCTCCTTCAGCAGCAGGCTCTCGGGAATCAGCAACGGAAAGTAGGCGTTGACGTGTCCGGTCGCCTTGATGCGGGTGTCGAGTTCGCGCTGGAGGTGTTCCCACATCGCGTAGCCGTACGGCCGGATCACCATGAACCCCTTCACCGGCGAGTAGTCCGCCAGTTCGGCTTTCCTGACCACGTCGATGTACCACTTCGAAAAATCGACGGATTGCTTGGTGATCTCGGTAACGAATGCGTCTTCCTGTTTGCCGGCCATCAGCTGATTTGATCTCCTAAGTGAATCCTAAATTTTACGTCATCTCTGGCGGGAAAGTCGGCGCGCGCGTGGCCGCCGCGGCTCTCCTCGCGCCGCAGGGCGGCGCGGGCCATCAACCGGCCAACGGTCACCAGGGCGGCAACGCGGCCGCGGTCGACGCCGAGCGCACCGTACCATTCATCGAGTGCCTCCACCGCCGTTTCCAGCAGCGCACGTTCCCGCCACAACCCCACCGAATTCCACATGAGGCCGCGGACATCAGCTTCGTCGGGGAGCCTTGTTTGGGGCCCGCCTCCGCGGCCGAAGGCCGCTACGGTGCGGTCTCGCCGTAGCTCGCCTGCGTCGTCGCGAGCGAAGGCGGATGCGAGCATTGCCTGGGCGGCGCGGGCGCCGAAGACGAGGCCCTCGAGCAGCGAATTACTGGCCAGCCGGTTGGCGCCATGCACCCCCGTGCACGCCACTTCGCCGGCGGCAAAGAGACCTGGAACCGTCGTGCGGCCCCAGAGGTCGGTGTCGACACCGCCCATCACGTAGTGCGCGGCGGGACCCACGGGGATGCGATCCGTGGCGAGGTCGAGTCCCGCGGTTCGGCACACCTCGGTGATGGTCGGGAAGCGCGCTCGCACCCACCCGCCATCGAGGTGCTGCATCGAGAGATGCACCGGTCCGTGCGTGCGGCCCTGCTCGCGCACGATCGCGCGCGCCACCAGATCGCGCGACGCCAGCTCGCCGGCAGCCTCGTAGCGGATCATGAAGCGCTCGCCGCTCGCGTTGAGCAGGTGCGCGCCCTCGCCTCGCAACGCTTCAGACAGCAGGAATCGCGGCTGGCCCGGCACGTCGAGCGCGGTCGGGTGAAACTGGACGAACTCGAGGTCGGCGACGCGCGCGCCGGCGAACCACGCCAGCATCACGCCATCGCCGGTGGCGATCGAGGGGTTGGTGGTTTCGCGAAAGACCTGCCCGGCGCCGCCGGTGGCGAGCAGCACCGCACCCGCGTGTACCTCGTCCACGCGGTCGCCGGTAGTGAACCTGGCGCCGATGCAGCGGCCGTCGTTCACGATCAGGCCAGTCGCGCGGGCGTTCTGTTCGAGCCGCACGCGCGGCTGGCCGGCGACACGTTCCCACAACGTGCGGCCGATCTCGCGCCCGGTCGCGTCGGCGGCATGAAGCACTCGCCAGCGGCCGTGCGCGGCTTCACGCCCGAGCGCGAGCGCGCCAGACGCATCGCGATCGAAACGCGCGCCCCACTCGACCAGCTCCATGACGTAACGCACCCCGTCGCCGACGAGGACCTCCACCGCGGCCTCGTTACACAGGCCATCGCCGGCGGCGATCGTATCGGCGCCGTGCTGGGCCGGCGTGTCGCCAGTCCCGACCGCGGCAGCGATGCCGCCCTGCGCGTAGCCGGTGTTGCTCTCGGTCGGATTCGCCTTCGTGAGGACGAGCACATCGCCGGCCGGCGCCAGATCGGCAGCGGCGCGAAGGCCGGCAATGCCGCTGCCGATGATCAGGAAGTCCGTGCGACGCGGCACCGGATGCTATCCTAGCATTCCGTGCGACAGTCTACGGTCGACAGTCGACAGTTCACAGTCTCAGTCGGCAGTCTGCAGTTCAGTCTGCAGTTGTCAGCCACGGAGGCGGACTAGTGCCTGCGTTGCCTGTCGAACGAATTACGGTGACGGCCGCGAGCGGACCCTACTCCGTCGTGATCGGCAACGGCGCCATCGATGCCCTCGCCAATGAAATGAGCGCCGCGAAACTCGGCGAGCGGCGGCTGCTGGTGTCGAGCCAGCGGGTGTGGGACTTCCACGGCCCGCGGTTCAGGAAGGCCGGCGCCGATCGCACGCCGATTCTGATCGAGGATGGCGAGCGCTACAAGAACCTCAACACCGTGGCGCGCGTGCTGGATGCGTTCGTCAAGGCCGAGGCCGATCGGTCCACGGTGATCATCGCCGTCGGCGGCGGCGTGATCGGCGACGTGGTCGGATTTGCCGCGGCCACTTACCTGCGCGGCATCCCGGTGGTGCACGTGCCGACCACACTGCTCGCCCAGGTGGACAGCGCCATCGGCGGCAAGACCGGCGTCAACCATCCGCTCGGCAAGAACCTGATCGGGTCGTTCCATGCGCCACGCCTCGTAGTCGCCGATCCGGTCGTGCTCGAAACGCTGCCCCGCCGCGAATTCCGCGCCGGACTCTACGAGGTGATCAAGTACGGCGTGATCGCCGAGCCTTCACTGCTCGGCAGGATGCGCGACACCCTGCCGGCGATCTTCAATCGCGACGGCGCGGCGGTGTCGCCGCTGGTCTCGGCCTCTTGCCGCATCAAGGCCGCCGTGGTGTCGGCGGATGAACGCGAATCGGGGTTGCGGCGCACGCTGAATTTCGGGCACACGATCGGCCACGCGCTCGAAGCGGTGACGAAATACAAGCGCTTCCGCCACGGCGAAGCGATTGGCTACGGCATGCTCGCGGCGCTCGCTATTGGCGTAGCGCGCGGTATCACGCCGAAATCGCTCGGGGAAGAAGTGGACGCGTTGATCACGCAGCTGGGTCCGCTGCCGTCGGTGAACGATCTCTCGGCGAAGGACGTGCTCGTCGCGATCGGCCGCGACAAGAAGGTCGTCGCCGGAACGCTCCACTTCGTCGCCGCGTCGGATCGCGGCCAGACGATCGAGCTGACCGACGTGACCGAGAAGGAGATCAAGGTCGCGGTGAAGAAGCTCGGCCTGCGAGCTTAGTCAAGACCGTGCTGTTTGAGCTTCGCGGTGAGCGTCTTGTAGTTGATCTGCAGCAGGTCCGCCGCCCGCCCTTTGTCGTTCGAGGCCTGTTTCAACGCCAGCGTAATCTTCCGCTTCTCGGCTTCGGCGGCGAATCGCGCCGACACGTCGGCGAGCGTGCCTGACCAATCGAGCTGGTCCCACGGATCGGCGGTGTAACCGGCTTGTGGCGGCGACAGCGTCAGGTGCCGCGGCAGCAGGCGATCGCCGTCGGCAAGGATCACCGCGCGTTCGATGGCATTCTGCAGCTCGCGCACGTTTCCCGGCCAGGGATAATCGACCAGCACGTCAAGCGCCTCGGGCGACAGCGTCAGCTTCTTCGCCACGTCGCGCGCGACGCGGTCCACGAAGTGATGCGCCAGCTTGGGGATGTCGTCTTTCCGGTCGCGCAGCGGCGGAATCGTCACCGGGAACACCGACAGCCGGAAATACAGGTCCTCGCGGAACTGCCGCGACGCCACCGCCTGTCGCAGCAACCGGTTGGTGGCCGCCACGATGCGCACGTCGACAGTGATCGAGGCGTTTCCACCGAGACGTTCGATGCGCTTGGTCTCGATCGCCCGCAGCATCTTCGCCTGCAGAGCCAGCGGCATTTCGCCGATCTCGTCGAGGAAGATGGTGCCGCGCTGCGCCATCT
>JALDXK010000541.1:0-4626 GCA_032155105.1 Acidobacteriota bacterium | reverse complement strand
TAGCCGAACCGTGCCTCCGTGAACAGCGCAAACGTCGCCTCAAACGCCGAAAACGCCATTGTCACGATGAAGTAGAGGGCGAGCACCAACAGCAGCGTGGGCTTGGTCCTCGCGTGACGGAAGGCTTCCATGCGCCCGAGCGACTTGGTGGTGGCGTTGGCCTGGCGCGATTCCGGCAGCAGGAAACAGGCGGCCGCGAAGTTGGCGAAGCACAGCGCGCCAGCGCACCACATCGGCGTCTCGGGCGAGACCTGGCTCAGGAGGCCGCCGATCGCGGGCCCGAAGATGAACCCCAACCCGAACGCCGCGCCGATCATGCCCATGCCGCGGGCACGGTTCTCCGGAGTGGTGACGTCGGCAATGTAGGCCTGCGCGGTGGGAATGTTCGCGCCGGCAATGCCGCCGATAATGCGCGCGACGAACAGCAGCCACAACGAGCCGGCGAGGGCGAGCGTGACGTACGAGAGGCCGGAACCCAGCAGACCGACCAGGATGATCGGCTTGCGCCCGATCTTGTCGGACCAGCGGCCCCAGATCGGCGAGAACAGGAACTGCATCAGCGAAAAGCTGGTCGCAAGCATGCCGATGGTGAACGCGTTGGCGCCAAACGATTCGGCGTAGAACGGCAGCAGCGGAATGATGATGCCGAAGCCGAGGAGGTCGATGAAGACCGTGATGAAGATGATGACTAGGGGGGACACGCGGTCAGTTAAAAGTTAAAAGTGAAAAGTGAAAAGTGAAAAGTGAAAAGTTAAAAGTTAAAAATCAGGAGTCTCGGCCGTGCAGCCATAACGACAGGGCGACGTACCAGGCCGGGAACACCAGCGACAGCGCAATCCAGGGGCCGTCCGTATTCGGCAGGCGGAAGATCATCCACGTGAACAGCGCGGCCCACGTGGCGCCGAGGAACAGCGTTGGCATCTGCAGAGTCTTCGTGCGCGAGGGGTAGATGTAGCGGATCGGCACGAACACCAGGATCGCGAGCGTCACCAGGATGATCGCGTTGACGAGCGGCGGCAGTCGCAGGACGTAGAGATACGCCACCACGATGTTCCAGTACGACGGAAAGCCCGTGAAGAAGTGATCGCCGGATTCGACCTTGGCGGCGCTGTGGGCGAAGCCGTAGGCGCTGGACATCAGCATCGCGGCGCACACCGGAAACGCGGCCGGCACGAGGTCGGCCTGCCACACGATCAGCGCCGGCACGAACACGTAAGTCATGTAGTCGATGATGTTGTCGAGCAGGGCGCCGTCGAACTGCGGCAGCCGCTCCTTGACCCTGAAGGCGCGCGCGAGCACGCCGTCGGTGGAATCGACGAACGTTGCGACGATCAAGTAGATGAACGCGGCACGGAAGTTGTGGGCAAAGGTCATGGCCGTGGCGAGCAGCGCCCATACCGTGCCCGTTGCGGTGTAGACATGCGCCACCCACGGCAGAATCGGGCGGCCCACGGGGTTACAGGCGTCGCTCGGCGTTCGGGAAGGTGTTCCAGACCGGGACGCCGCAGAAGTGCGACCCTTCGGTGCAGCGCGGCGACACGATCTTGTTCCGGAGCACGCAGGGCGGGCCGAGGAAGCGCCCGAGCTGCGGGTGAATCGACTTGACCTGGCTGATTTCGTCCATCGACGCGAGGTAGATCTCTTCCTGCGCGTTGAAGCAGGTGCGCAGCGTCCACTTGTGCTGCAGCGCAATGAACGAGCCCGACTCGACGAGACGCAACGCCTTCGAGTTGGGGACGATGTAGAGGGCGTACTCGAGCGGCACGCCGAGGGCGAGCAGCCGATTCTTGGCGGCCCAGGCGTCGGCCATCGCCGCCTCGTAGACCTCGAGCGCGGCGGGGTTCCGGCGGATCAGCCGCGGCGTGATGTAGTCGGGCGCGAAGGTGTCGGCGAGCGTCATCATCGGCCGCGACGCCGGCACCATGCGGTGCCGCTGGTCCTGCGAATCGGCGGTGTGGCTGAGGCGCTTCTCGAAGACGTAGCTGGCGTGATTGAGGGCGCGCATCATCGGCGAGTGATACGCGACGTCGAGCATGTCGACGCGGTACTGGTTGCGCGCCGGGTTCATCACCCGGTCGATCGCCTCGGTGTCGTCCATTTCGGCGGTGGTGAGGCCGAAGGTGGCGCGCACCGCGTCGGCGACCACGCGCTCGGCTCCGGCCGACCAGTCGCGCAGCCGCGACACCCGGCCGCCAAGGCGGCGATCGAATTCCGCCGCGAACGCATCGCCGCCGGCGCGCGCCTGCTGGAAGCCCAGCTCGGGCAGGTCGTCCCGCTCGAAGGTGCTGAAGCCGATCTTCTCGAAGAACATCGGGTCGACCTCCTTGACGAGATCGACCATCGCGCCGATGACCATCGCCGCTTCGTACGGCACGTCGCCGGCGTTGAGCATGCGATGGAGCCGGTGCAGCACAATGCCCGATACCGTGTGCACCATCGAGGTGAACGCGCCGATCGGGATCACGTAGCGAGCCGTTTCGATCGCCTTCTTCTCGGCTTCGCGCTCGACGGTTTTCAACCGCGCCGGGGTATTGGTGGCGCGGACGTAGCGCAACTCCTTGAGGATCGCCCAGGCATCGTCCTTGAGCAGCGCGGAGAGGGTGGCGTAGGCATCCCACGCGCGCAGCACCGCCTGCTCATAGACGTCGAGGGCCTCGCCGGTGATCGGCGGAACGAACGCGCGCGGCTCGTTCAGCTTCACGTAACGCTGGCTCGACTGCTCGGAGTTATAGAACGGGTAGGAATGCAACACGCTCCACACCAGTTGGCGCGAGATGTTCTCGAGGCCGAACTCGAAGTGGGCGTGCTGGAACACCGTGTGATGGCCGCCGTCGAAGGTCAGCGGACCGATGGAATCCCGCTGTTTGTCAGTGATTTCGCTGCGTTCGATCACCCGGGGTGAATAACAGGTGCGCGCCGCCGCGATGGCTCCGTCGTACGGGACCGCCGGAGACGATAGAAGCGTCACTCGAGGGGCAGCAGTAGCAAGCGCCAAAGCAGGCATCGGTGGACTGCCCGCAATTATACGCCCTCACATCCGCTTTGCCCGGTGCGCCGCTTGCGTTAAGATGCTCCACCGCGCCGGATATCCCGGCGCAAATCGACATATTTCAAAGGAAGTCACAGATGGCACGCCTCATCGGGACGATTGCGGTCGTACTCGCACTTTCCTCACCTATCACGTCGGCGCAGGGCATCACGATCGCCGAACTCGGCATGTTCGCCGGCGCATGGGCGCTCAGCCTCGACTCGCCACAGGGCGCGTTCGAGCAGGAGCTCGTGTTCAAGGATGAAGGCGGCAAGGTTGTCGCCGAGATGACGAGCCAGATTGCGCCGGAAGGCCAGAAGGTCACGGACATCACCAAGAGCGGCAGCGACGTCGTGCTGAAGTTCGCGGGCAACTACCAGGGTAGCGCGTTCGACGTCGCCCTCACGTTGACGCCAGACGGCACCGACAAGTGCAAGGTGACGTTCGACGTCAACGGCGGCCAGTTCACGATGAACGGAACGGGGACCAAGAAGTAAAATCAGTACGCGAGTCGCGCAATGTTTTTCGCAACGAGCGACTCGGGACCAGCCGTGGCGGCGCGCGCGCGGTGCGCGTTCGCCACGGCGCCCTCGGTCATCAGCGACGCGGCAAATTCCATTTCCGCGCTCGGGCCTGTCATCGCGATGGCCTTCTTGACGAACCCGTAGCCATCGACGCGGATCGTTTCGTCGATCGCGGCCCACGACGCTGACGCGCGATCGGCGCGAAGGTGCTGCCCCTGCCGGTACGCCTCGATCAGGTACCCGGCATCGAACCACGCGTTGGCGTTGGTCGTCGTCGACAGGGCGCGTGCCATCAACGACTTGAGCAACTGTCCGGCCACCACCGGATCACGCATCGCGTAGATCGTGGCGCGGCGCAGGTTCTCCATGCGCGTCAGCACCGGCGCGTCAGTCGCCAGGACAGTGCTGGTGTCGGCGACCAGCCGCGTGATGGCGTAGGACTGGGCCGGCGTATTCCATCCCTGCCCTGTGCCCCACACGAGCAACACTGCGCCCGACTGGGTGACGAACGGGTTGCAGATGAGCGGCGGCCCGGCCAGCGCGGGCGTGGCGAACAGGACGACGGCAGAAAGAGCGGCGATCGTGCGGGTGAGCGTGGTGAACATGTGATACCTCCTGCTGCGGTGAGACGAACCGCATGCCGGCATCGTGCGCGCGCACACCTCCAATTTGGCGTTAGTTACGGTTGCTGTAACGGTTACAACCTGCCGCCGGCGTCGAAAACCAGTTCATACTGACCTCGTGGAATCCGGCATCAGATCGGAGCTCGACCGCATCCTGGCGTCGAAGCAATTTGCCGGCGCCGGTCGAATGAGCCGGTTGCTCCGCTATGTCGTGGAAAAGACGCTCGCGGGCGAGGCTGATCAGCTGAAGGAGTACGCGGTCGGCATCGAAGTGTTCGATCGCGACGCGAAGTACGACCCGCGCCTCGATTCGATCGTGCGCGTCGAAGCCGGGCGCCTGCGCAGCCGGCTCGAGGAGTACTACAACGCCGAAGGCGCCACGTCGCCGGTCCGTATCAGCCTGCCGAGGGGGGGCTACGTCGCGCAGTTCGACCAGCGGCCCGAGTCGCCG
>JALDXK010000540.1:0-4640 GCA_032155105.1 Acidobacteriota bacterium | reverse complement strand
GGCGCCGGCTGCACGATCACCGTCGGCGAGGGGATCGGCACCGGCTGGGTCACCACAAAACCCGAAGGAGTCACCGAGGTCACCGCGGCGACGGGCGGGATGGCCGGCACGGCCTGGTAGATGGCGGTGGATGGAAGGGCGGGTACGGTCAGGATCGGATTGGTCACGTCCGCCGCCCCATTCGCGTCCGCCACCGTGTAGCGCAGACTCGCGCTGCGCGTCGGGCCCGCGCACGCGCCGATGGCGGGCTCGATCGCGGCGCTTTCGATCACACCGGGAACGTCGGCGACCGTCAGCGTGCCGAGCGGATGCAGCGCGGTCGTGCCGTCGGAGAAGGCGACGCGCAGTTGCAGCGGGTAGACGCCGGCCGCTGCGGGTGGGTGAAGCGCAAGCGTGTGCCGTGTGATCTGGCCGTTGGTATAGGGCACGGTCAGGTTCGCATTGGTGCCGGCCGCCACCGTATTCGCCGGCAGCCCGCCGATCGAGATGCCGGTTACCGCGCGCGGGGACTGCACCGAATAGGTCAACGCGTTGAGGTAGTCGCGTTGCCCACGCTTCGCGCGCGGCAGGCCTTCCATCAGGTCGACCTTGCCGTTCACGCCGAATTCGCTCACCGGCCGGCCGGTCTTCGCGTTCACGGCGATGAGGTATCCATCACCGGTGCCCCAGTAGATCCGCTCATCGGCGCCGCCTGCCGTGAGCGACGTCGACGGGTCGCGCCAGTACGCCACACCGCGCTGGTTCCATCGCAGGCTCATGGTCGTGGTGCCGGCTTCGTAACTCTTCGGGTTGTAGACCCACTTCAACGCGCCGGTGCGTGCGTCGTAGGCAGCGCCAACCGACGCCGGCGTGTTGACGTACAACGTTCCGCCGACCATCAAGGGAGTCGCCTTATAGTTCTGCACGAACGGCGGCTGACCATCGCGCCAGCGTTTCGGATCGATGCGGTTGAGCTCGTCGAAGATCGTCTTTGAATCCGCCGCCCACTCGGTGCCGTCCGGCAGGGTCAGGCTCAGGAAACCGTCTGGTGACTTGGCGCGCCACGCGATGCGGAGCGACCCGAAATTTGCGCCTGAGATCTGATCGAGCGGCGAGTACTTGGAACTGGCAAGATCACCGCCATTGGTGGGCCACTCACCATTGGCTGTAGCCGGCACAGGCGCCTGCATTCCCATGGCGCCGACGAGGACGATGGCGGTAACGTGTTTCAGCACGGGAACATTCTATGCAAGGCAGCGTCGAACGGACACGTAGGGGTGGCGCTCGGCCCTTGCGCCCGATGGGAGGACACATGAAGCAGTTTCGATATGCGGCGCTCGTGGTTGTGGCGCTGCTGGTGGCCGTTGTGCCGTCACCGGGGCTCCAAAACGCGGGAGGCGTCCGGATTAGCGGATGGGCGCTCAGCTTCGGCACCATCGGCACGGGCGCCAACCAGACGATCGACATCACCATCACGCGCTGGTCGCCCATGGCCCTGCGCGACCAGCTGCTGCAGACGATGCTCGAGAAGAAGCAGGACGGCCTGCTGCGCGAGCTGCAGAAGCAGCCTGAGATCGGCCGCTGGCGCTTCCCGGGCTACATGGGTCCCGATCCCAACAACATCTATCGCCTCGGCACGCCGTTGCGCTACGCGATGAATCATCCCGGCGAAGACGGCGGCCGGCGCATCGTCGTCCTCACCGACCGCATCATGGGCTTCCAGGAGATTCGCAACCAGCCGCGCACGGTCGACTACCCGTTCACGCTGATGGAGATGCGCTTCGACCAGTCGGGCAAGGGCGAAGGCCGGATGCTCTGGTACACGCAGTTCGACTGGGACAAGAAGCGCAACCAGCTCGAGATCGAAAACTACTCGAGTGAACCGGTGCGGTTGAACGAGCTGCGGCTGGAGCCGCTGAAGAAATAAGACCGGGCGGGCAACGCCCGCTCGGGACCGCGATGCGTGGTTCCTCCGAACACTCCCCTTCGGTCACATTCAGATACAGGACGGCGCGGCCCCCGGGGCGGCGCCGTCATTGGTTCACACATGAGGGGAAGGTTCGTAATGGAATTCCGCAAAGGCTTTCGTATTTTCTCGTTGATCTTTTCTGCGGCGATCCTCGGTACACCGAACGTCCAGGCGCAACAGGCTGAGGAGAAATTCGTTTTCGACTTCGGATTCGGCATCGATTTCAGCATCAACGGCAACGTCAATTCCGGCGCCATCGGGACGTTACAGGGGCAGACGGTGGCGATCCTGCCCAACTCGTACGGCGATGTCTACGGCAACGGCCCGCATTTTCGGTTCGGCGCCGGCTACATGCTCAACCCGGAAACGGAACTGCGGGGCGCGTTCGCCTATCAGTCCGCGGATGCCGATCTCGTGCGGATGGGCGACATCGGTCCCTCGAGCCTCTACGCGCAGTACTCGGACTACAAGACGCTTGCCTTCGATGTCGGCTACCGCCGCTACGTCCCGGTCCAGAACTCGACCGTGCGCCTGTACGGCGAAGTGACGATTGGCCTGGCGTATATCGAGACCATCAACGTTCAGCTGGCGGCGCCGCAGTCGAACATCATTTTCGACAACACGGACTTTTACGATCAGGCCGCGGCGTTCGCATGGGGCTTCAACATCGGCGCGCTGTTCCCGGTTGCGAGGCGCCTGGACGTCAGCGCACAGTTCGGGCTGAGGAGCACGAGCGGCCTTTCGGAGGTCGATCAGCTGGTCGGAACCGGACTCGATGACATCAACAGCGACAGTGGACGACTGACCTTCCCCGTCGTCGTCGGTCTGCGCTTCCGGTTCTAGGCCACCGTTTGACGCCGATTGGGCGCCGATTATTTCCGCAACCTGCCTGGCGTCGAGGCCCGGTCGGTGTCTAATCGGCGTCTAATCGGTGGCCGTTCAGCGGGCCACACGGAACGCGACCCACTGCTCGGCCACGCGGGTCGGCGTGGTGGCTTCGATCTTCAGCACGTAAGTGCTGTTGGCGAGGCTGCCAACCGGGAGTGGCATGCGGAACTTGTTGCCCGCGCCGGGCGGCGTGTCGAGGCGCCGCAACGTATCACCCTTGGCATTGAGCAGGTCAACGGTGATCACCGGCAGCTGCTCGTCGGGCACCTGGCATTCGATCTCGAGCAGCACCCGATCGGTAGGGGTGAATCGCGTGGATGCGGCCGGCGACGCCTCCGGATTGCCCTCGATGGCGCGGAACTCCACCATGTTTCTCGCGCGCAGGAATCGCGGCGTCGCGAGCACCAGCGGCAAGCGCAGGTCGGGCACCACCTGCGTTTGCGTCCACCGGTCGATGATGTCGCCCGCGCTGGTGAGCGACGTGAAGCGGATCCGGTAACGCCCCGCGGCAAACTGAAAGTGTGCCGCGAGCGGCAACTCACCGGGTCCGCCGCCGATCACCTGCGACGGCATGCTGGGCTTGCCGCCTTCGTCGATCGGCTGGATTTCGAGCCGCCCGGGCTTGTCGGTGGCACCAGGATTCGGCTCCCAGGTGTAGGTCACGCGCGTCTGCGACGCGTCGCCCTTGGCGAACCCGGTCCACACCGCCACCGCCCGCGTGTTCACCGAATCCGACAACGCCGATAGCGCGCCGGTCAACGCGGTGTTCACCGGCGTCGCCGCCGCCTCGGCCGCGGCCGCGATCTCCTTTTCGCTCGCCGCCCAGTAGCCGCGCCGCGCGGTGACGCGCACACCGCGCCGCTTCACGCGCACCTTGATCTCGTGGAACTTGCCGTCGTTGCCACGCCGCGTCGGCGTGTAGCCGATCAGGTAGTACGCGCTCGCGTCGGCCATCACGCCGTTCAACTGCTCGGTCGGATCGTTGGTATTGACGATGGCGCGGCCGCCGGTGTCGGCGGCGATCCGCCGCAGCGTGTTGGCGCCGCCGAAACCGACCGCGCCGAGCGGGCGCGGATCGATCGCGTGGATCGTGACGTTGCCGCGATTGGCGGCGAGCATCGCGGCGCGGTAGCGCTGCTCGTTCGGGCTGCTCGGCGGCAGCGGCGGTCCTTCGCTGAAGAAGAGGATCGACTTGCGGCCCTCGCGCAGCCCGCCCATCTGTGTGGCCAGCGCCTCGAGCGCCGACAGCGTGACGCCGGCACGCAGCTCCTGCCAGTTGCGCTGCGTCAACTGCGCCTCTTCGATGGCGCTCTTCACCGGGTAGACCTCGCCGCGGCGTCCCTCGAAGGTGCGAATGCGGTTGAGCAGATCGTCTTTCGAGCGGGTGTATTTCAGATCGTACAGCGTGGTCAGCGGCTCCATCAGCGCCACCAGGTCGTTGGGGCCGAGCTGCTTGACGAACTTGGTGAGCGTGTCGCGGAGCGGCAGCGTGATGTCGGGCCGCTTGGTGATGTGATAGTCGTCCAGGAAGATCGCGAACAGCCGCACGTCCTCGCGCGCGGCTTCGAGCAGCGCGTGCTCCTTGGAGCGAATCTCGAGCGGCTCGTCGAGGTTCGCGGTGCGGGTGCCGTCGACGCGCAGGAACTTGATCGTTTCCACCGCCTGCGGCACATCGTCTTCGGTGACCTCGAAGTCGGAGGCCGCGAGATCGGCCACGGGCTCGTCGCCGTTCTGAGTAGCGGTGACGTCCACGCGCACCAGGTCCGTGCCGGCACGGAATATGGGCGTCTGGGGCTGTGGGGGG
>JALDXK010000539.1:0-4647 GCA_032155105.1 Acidobacteriota bacterium | reverse complement strand
CCCTGCAGCGCGTCGCCGGCGTCTTCATCGCGGCGACGGTGCCGCTGCTGGGCGCGCCATCGATGCTGCTGCGCGATTACACCGAGACCATGGTGGCGACGTTCACGCGTTTCTTCGAGGACGTGGCGACCTTCGCCCTCGACAAGAACGGGGAGAAGGTCATTGCCGCGCATCTCGACAAGACCATCGACAACATCGTCACGTCAGGCCGCTTCACCGGCGTCGGCACACCGCACCCGAGCGAGCTGGTGATTGCCGCGCACTCGCTCGGCAGCGTGGTGGTGCACCAGCATCTCGTCCGCCACTGGTCGACGCGGACCGAATGCGTGCCGCGGCTGCTGGTGACGTTTGGTTCGCCGGTCGGCTTGATCACCTGGCTCTGGCTGTTTCTCGATTTTCCGAACTTCGTCGTCACCGCGAACGACGAATTCGGCCTCAACTTCTTCTGCTGGGGGCCGCAGGACAACAGCGGCCGACCGGTGCAGCCGTTGCGCTGGATCAACATCGTCAACCGGCTCGATCCGATCGCGACGGCCTTCAACGCCCAGGCCGCGGATCTGTCGCGGACGCCCGACGAGATTCGCGCCGGCCTTGCCGACGGCGACATCCTGCATCGCTATTACGGCGACTCCCGCCTGTGGTCCACTGGAGCCGCACACGCCAACTATCTCTACGATCGCCGCGAGTTCATCAGGATGCTGCTCGGCGCCTGCTCGCTGCGCAACCAGGACCCGGCCGACATCACAGGGACGCCGGCCGACGTGCATTGGCTGGAAACCGCCCGGGTGCTGGGCCGCGTGCGACGCATCGTGTGGCTGGCGGCGATGACCTGCGCGGCGGGCTACCTGGGCCTGGTCGCGTGGAAATTTTCCGACTGGCGCGTCTTTGCGCTGCTGCCGCTGTTTGCGTGGCCGCCGGTCACGATCGGCGGCGTGGCGTTCTTCCAGCGGCTGCTCTTCGGCGGCGCCACGAAGCGCATCTGGCCCGGACGCATCGAAAAACTGTCCTGGCGGAACCTGCCCTCGATCGCGTACCGGATTCGGCTGTTGTGGTCACGGCACGACGTCGATCCCGATGCGCACGCCAACACCACCTCGCTGCGCGTGAAGAAACTGGTGTCGTTTTTGCCTTCCCTGGTGGCGATGAGCGTGCCCATCTGGTTCGGCGGGATCCTCACGGACACGTGGCCAGATCCGCGAATCGGCCTGACGTGGTACGTCGCCGGTTTGCTCGCGTTCACCGGCTATCTCGTCATGTGCGTGGCGTTCGAGCTCGTCGCGGCCTGGCGCGCCGTCCTGCGGGAGCTGGAACTCGTGCCAGGGTGGTCCAGGCGCGCGTGACGTCGACGACCTACCCGATCACCGCACAGGTACAGTGCCGGCGCACGGAGAACATGCCCGAATCGACGTCGAATCGGTGTGAATCGGTGGCCCTAGTCGTGCGACGGATCTTTCATGCGCGTCTTCGTGACGCCCATGACGATGCCGATGCCGGCGAGCACTGCCACACCTACGGCGATCCATTGCGGGCTCAGGCCGGCCATGTTGGCGCCGTAGGCGAGCCCGGCGATCACGATCAGAAATCCGACGATGAAAATGGACAACGACGACACAACTGCCTCCTCGGGGCACACGCGCGCGGGTCCATCCCACGACCCACGGCGCGTCCGTACCGCCACATCGCGCTACATCTTTTAAGGTGCAACATTCCCGCCATTGCCGAGAACCCCAAGAATCTGGGATCATCAGCTCATGCTTGCAACTCGCGGACTGGTTGTGCTCGTGCTGGCGGCGCTTGCCAGCGCGGCTGTGGATGCGTCGGAAAACTGGGTGCGCTTCCGCGGCCCCAACGGCAGCGGCGTGTCGGCCGCCGTGAACCTGCCGGTTGAGTTCGGTCCCGACAAGCAGGTGAGGTGGAAAACACCGCTGCCGCCCGGACACTCCTCGCCCGTCTTCACCGACACGCACATCTTCCTCACCGCGCACTCGGACGAGAAGGACGCCTACAAGCTGTTCGTGATGGCGCTCGATCGCAAGACCGGCAAGCCGCTATGGCAGCACGAGATTCCGCGACGCCAGGCCGGCCGGCGCGAGAACGTCAACGGCCCCGCCTCGCCGAGCCCGGTCACCGACGGTACAAACGTCTACTTCTTCTTCCAGGACTTCGGGCTCGTCAGCTACACCGCGGCGGGCAAGGAACGCTGGCGCCTCCCGCTCGGGCCGTTCAACATGTTCTACGGCTTCGGCGCCTCGCCGATTCTCGAAGACGGCAAACTGATCCTCGCCGTCGATCAAGACACCGATCCGTACCTGCTCGCCGTCGATGCGAACACCGGCAAGCAGGCATGGCGCGTGTCGCGCCCGCACGTGATCTCCGGCTATTCGACGCCAACGGTGTGGCGTCCGAAAACCGGCCCCGCGCAAATCCTGGTTCCCGAATCCTTCCAGCTCACCGCCTACTCGATCGCCGACGGCACCCAACTGTGGTGGGTGCGCGGGCTCGCGTGCGAGATGAAGTCAGTGGCGAGCATCGATGGCGACACGCTCTATGTCAACGGCTGGGGCTTCGGCGCGAACCAGGCCGGCACGCAGATCCCCAGCGTCGACTTCGCGGAGGGCCTGAAGCGCTTCGACGCCAACGGCGACGGCTTCATTGGCCGCGACGAAGCCAAACGCGACAGCAAAGATCGCATGGAGCGCATGCTGCAGCCGGAAGTCGGCTTCGATGCGTTCGACAGCAATCGGGATGGGAAGCTCGACGCGAAGGACTGGTCGGTGTTCCGCGCCATGCTCGCGGCCGAAAACGGCTTGATGGCGATTACGCTCGGCGGCTCCGGCGACATGACCGCCACCGCGGTGAAATGGAAATATCTCCGGCCCGTCCCGCAGGTGCCGTCAACGGTGCTGTATCAGGGCGTGCTCTACATGGTGAACGACAGCGGCATCCTGATCTCGTTCAACCCGGCGACCGGCGACGTGATCAAGCAGGGCCGGCTCAAGGGCGCGATTGACAAGTACTTCGCGTCGCCAATCGGCGCGGATGGCAAGATCTGGCTGGTCAGCCAGGACGGCACCGTGTCGGTGGTCAGTGCCAAGGGCGACTGGGACGTGCTGCAGGTCAACACGCTCGACGACGAGGTGTTTGCCACGCCGGTGCCTGCCGACGGCGAGCTGTTCATCCGCACGCGCAGCGCGCTCTACAATTTCGCGCGCTAAACACGCCGGGACGAGTTTCCCGGGCCGGCAAAGAAGCCCGGGAATTGACAGCGGGTTTCGGTATAGTCAGGGCGTGCTCGAAAGGGTTCGTCCGCTCGCCGTCCTGGTCGGCCTCGCGCTCGTCGCCGCGCCGCTCGCGGCCCGACAAACCGTGGATGGCCGCGGACGGAGTTTCCGCTCGTCTTCCGAGCTCGTGACGACGGCCGTGACCGTACGCGACGCGGAAGGCCGCCTGGTCACCTCGCTCGAACAAAAAGACTTCGTCATCGAAGAAGACAGCGTGCCGCAGCCGATCACGCAGTTCACCAACGAACGCGTGCCGGTGAGCCTGTCGCTGACGCTCGACATCAGCGACAGCATGCGCGGTCAGCGCATCGTCGACGCGCGTACCGCGCTGGCGCACTTCCTCGACGCGCTGCTCGCCACCGACGACGAAGCGGCGCTGGTCGGCTTCAATCACGAGGCGCGGCTCTACGGCGCGTGGACCACGGAACGCGGCGGCCTGCGCACCAGGCTCGACGACATCAAGCCGTTCGGCGGCACGGCGCTGTACGACGCGGTCGATGTGTCGCTGCCGCTATTCGAGTCGCGCCAGCACCCGCGTGCCGCGATCCTGCTGGTCTCGGACGGCGCCGACACGGCCAGCGACATGACGCCGACCCTGCTCAAGCAGAAGCTGAATCGCAGCGACGTGTTCCTCTACGCCATCGGCATCGACTCCGTCGACGCGCGCAACTCAACGCGCATCAATCCCTACACCCTGCAGGAGCTTTCGAGCCAGGGCGGCGGCTACACGGAAATCATCCGCGCCACAACGGAGCTGGGCCCCGCCACCGAACGCATCGCGGAAGAGCTCAACAATCAATACGTGATCGGCTACACCCCGACCAAGCGGGCCGACGGCAAATACCACACCATTCGCGTCAAGACGACCAACGATACCTACCGCGTTCGCGCCCGCCGCGGCGTCGTTCGATAGCTCTACCTGGCCGGTACGTCGGCGAACCGCCGTGCTAAATTACGGCGCATGCGTATAGCAATCCTGCTCACGGCGTTCGCCTCCACCGCATTCACCGCACAGACGCCGGCGCCCGACTGGGCGAAGGTCGACGACGAGACGATGCGTCACTTCCAGGCGATCCTGAAGGTCGACTCGACCGATCCGCCGGGCCGCGAGGAGGGTGTCGTCGACTACGTCAAGCAGGTGCTCGAGAAGGACGGTATTCCCGTCCAACTCTTCGCGAAGGAGCCCCATCGCCCGAACCTGGTCGCGCGCCTCAAGGGCACCGGCAAGGCGCGGCCGCTGCTGATTCTCTCCGACTCTCAGGACCAGTCGCTCGGCGAGCTGCTCGCGCTGCGACTGGCGCGGTTCTCCAAGCTCACCGACCTCGAGCAGGAGCAGATCCGGGCGCAGAAGCACCAACTACTGTTT
>JALDXK010000538.1:0-4656 GCA_032155105.1 Acidobacteriota bacterium | reverse complement strand
CACGACCTGCCCATCGGCTGTGCCCGACGCCGAGTAGGCGATGTAGCCGCCGCCAAGCTCGTCGTGACTCGAGGTCGGGTCATCGGCGATCGCCGGCTCGGTGATGCGAATCTCGCGTCGCGCCGGCGCGGTCTGCGTGATCGTCACCGAGCGAGGCTGCGACAGGAGCGCGTGGTACTCGTGCACGGCCACGTCAAGTCCGAACCCGCCCAGGGTCTGCTGCAGGTGCTTCACCAGTGCGGTCGTGGCGTCGCTCCCGGCGGGATGGGGCCGGCGCGTGAGTTCGCGATGCAAGTTCGAGATCGACTCTGGGTTGATCGCGGACTGAAACTGCCGCTCGATCTCCGTTTGCCGGGCCGTGGACTGTGTGGTGTAACCGATGAACGTGCGCGATTCGACGGCGGGATACGGATCACGCCGGCAGGCCGACACGGCGCACGCCGTCGCGATTAATACGAATGCGAGCCGCGTCACGCGGCGATTCTAGATCACAGATTGACGCCGATTGGGCACCGATTATTTGGGCAGCGCGCTAGCGCGCGCAGTCCTGCCGCGCGACCTCGATGCGGCGATTGAGCGCCCGGCCGAGATCGCTGTCGTTGTCGGCGATGGGACGCGACCTGCCGAGGCCCGCGGCCGTGACCTTGCTGGCCGGCACACCGCCCTGCACGGTGAGCCACCCGGCAACCGCCTTCGCCCGCGCCGCAGACAGTGCTTCGCGCTCCGCAGCGGCCGCTTCGCCGACGTTGTCTACGTGGCCCTGCACCTGGACGCGCGTCGTGGTCTGCTGCTTGATCAATGCAGCGAGCTTGCGTAGCGTCGGCTCAGATTCGAGCAGCTTGAGCTCCGCACGATCGTGCGCGAACTGGAGGCTATGGACGCGGACGCGACAGTCGTTCTCCAGCTGCGTGGCCCAATCCTCGGCGTCGATGTCGGCGACATTCACCTGGTAAGGACCGCCGGGCTCCTGCGTATATCTGGTAAACACGTTGCGGCCGTTCTCGCGGTAGTGCGCGGCGACGTTCACCGTTTCCGGCTGGAAAGGGATCTCTTCGAGCTTCGTGACCTCAATCAGCTTCCACCCCGCGATGAAGAGCGCGTCGCGGATGGTGTGCACGAACACGATCGGCATCACGGTGTTCGGCCGCTCGTAGGTGTACTGCACGTACTGCTGTCCGGCGATCACCGCCTCATCTTCAGCCGTCGCCTGTTTGAGCTCGAGCGGCTGGTCGATCGGTTTCGTGTCGATCAGGCGCGCGCCTGGCAGCGGGGCAGGGAGCGGAACGTCGGGGGCGCCCTGCGCCAGCACCACCGCCGCGGCGAGGACGAACGTCAGCGTGAGGAGTCGGCTCACGTATCCATTCTAGTTTTGCTTGTGGAATCGCAGATCCCACACCCGATCCTGCTTGATGCTGAGGGCCTCGACCGCACCGGACGCGTTGCGCCGGAATGTCACCGTGCCGACCTGGCCGCGGAACGTGTCCTTGCCGATGGGCTCGAGCGCAATCAGGATGCCCGGACGCCGGCGGAGCACCAATCGCTCCTGGTCGATCATCGCGGTGAGTCTCGTCTCGGCTTCGTCGCTCGAGTAGTCGCCGAGAAAGTCCTTCAGGTTCATTGCCGGCACCGACGGAGCGGGCCCGCCCGTCGTGCCGGACGTGGTGCCGCCGATGATTCCCGTCTGGCCCGGGCCCCGGCCCAGGTACAGCCGTGACACGTCGTTCGCGGCATTCGAGGCGTTGCCGTCGCTGCTGTTGCAGAGCACGGCCACGGAGGTGTGTGACTCCGGAAAGCGGTTGAGGTGCGCGCGGTACCCCGCGGTGGAGCCGCTGTGATACACGTTCTTCACGCCATCGAGCGGGCGCACGTACAGCCCGAGCGCGTAGTCGAGGTCGCGGCCATCGCTGTATTTGCCAGGCTTCTGTTGTTCCGCCACGAGTGCCAAATCGCCGACGATCGGCGTCACGTAGTTCTCGTTCCACTTGAGCAGATCGCCGACCGTGCTCAGCAGGCCGCCGTTGCCGTGCACGTTCTCGAACGGCATCTCGATCTGGTAGCCCGAGGCGGTCGTCGAGTAGGCGATCGCGCGTCCCTTCACGAGTTGCTGGTGGTTGTCGCGCCACGACGTGTGCATCATGCCGGCCGGTTGAAAGATGCGCCGTTTCGAGAACTCGGCGAACGACATTCCGCTCGTGCGATCGACGATGATCGCGGCGAGGTTGAAGCCGGTGTTGCTGTAAGACCACGCCGTGCCTGGAGGGAAGTTCAGCGACTTCTGGCGCGACACGATGTCGAGCACGTGCGCGTGCGTGTATGCGCGCGTGGTTCGCGGCCAGCCGGCGATGCCGGCCACGCTGCCCCAGTCGCGCAGGCCGCTGGTGTGCGTGAGCATGTGGCGGATGGTGAGCGGCACGCCGTAGTCGGGCAGCTCGGGAATGTGCTTGCGGACCTGGTCGTCGAGCGACAGCCTGCCGTCCTTCGCGAGCAGCAGGATTGCCATCGCCGTGAACTGCTTCGACACCGATCCGGCCTCGAAGATCGTGTCCGTCGTGTTCGGCACGTCGTGTTCGAGGTCCGCCATGCCGTAGGCCTTGAGCAGCACCGGCTTGCCGCCGACGGCCACACCCACGGCGCATCCTGGCGTAGCAGACGTCCACTTCGAGAAGATCGCGTCGACCGATTTCTCGGCGACATGTGGCTGGGCGATCGCCGGGGCGTAGCCGCCGGCGGCGACGAGCAGCACCGCGACGAAGACGGCGGCGTGGTTCAGCATGAGCGCATCCTACTACGGTGAAGTTGATCCACAATCAGGTCCGCCCGGAGGACTGATGCGTCACATTCTCGCCTGCGTAATCGCCGTCGCCTGCGCCATGCCCGTGCACGCGCAGAACAACCGCATCGACACGGTGTCGCCGGTGGCGCCGGAGCTGGCCGCGCCCGGTTCGTTGGCGATCGGCGTACGGACCATCCAGGTCACCGACAAGCACCGCCCCGACATTCTCAACACGAAAGAAGGCGCGCCAACCGCGCGCTACGACCGGACCCTGACGCTGGAAGCCTGGTATCCGGCCGCGCTCGCGGCCCGGCAAAAGCCAGGCGGGGAATACATGGTGATCACGCGCGATCCGTCCATCACTGCCATCCTGCACGGCCAGGCGGTCCGTGACGCCGGGCCCCGAACCCGCGTTCGTCAAGACTCCGGCGAGGCCGGCTTTCCCGGCTATCCACTCGTGATCATCTCGCATGGCTATCCGGGCAATCGCTTCCTGATGAGTCACATCGGCGAGAACCTGGCGAGCAAGGGTTTTGTCGTCGTGTCGATCGATCACAAGGACAGCACCTACGACGATCAGAAGGCCTTCGGCAGCACGCTCTACAACCGTCCGTTCGATCAGCTGTTCGTGTTGAGCGAGATCGATCGGCTCGGCAAGCCCGGATCGGGTAGCTTCCTCAGCGGGCTCGTCGATGCGAGCCGCACCGGCATCATCGGCTACTCGATGGGCGGCTACGGCGTGGTCAACATCATCGGCGGCGGCTACAGCGCGGCCAGCGCCACGTTTCAGAATGCGCCGCCGAACAGGCTGCTCGCCGACCGCGGCGCCGCGAACGCCGAGTACCAGAAGGCGCGCGATCCGCGCATCAAGGCGGCGATCGCGATCGGTCCGTGGGGCATGCAGGGCGGCTTCTGGGACGCCGAGGGCCTCGAGGGGATTCGCACGCCGGTGATGTTCGTCGCGGGAAGCGTCGACGATGTCTCGGGATACGAGAAAGGCACGCGGGCGATCTACCAGGGGGCGGTCAATGCCGACCGTTACCTGCTGACCTTCATCAACGCCAACCACAACGCCGCCGCGCCGTACCCCGCGCCGGCGGAGAGTTATGCGTCCTCGGAGGCGCAGCGCGCGCCGTCGTTCACGCACTACGCCGACGCGGTGTGGGATACGGTGCGCATGAACAACATCTTCAACCACTTCGCCACCGCGTATTTCGGCGTGCACCTGAAGGGCGAGGCCGACAAGCAGGCGTACCTCGACGTGGTGCCGAACGGCAAAGATGGCGTGTTCGCAATCGACCGCGACGGCAAGGCGGCCACCACGCACACCTACTGGAAGGGCTTCAAGCGCGGCACCGCCGTCGGCCTCGTGCTCGAGCACGCGAAGCCGTAATGTTCCTCGGTCACTACGCGCTTGCGTTCGGCGCCAAGCGGCTCGCGCCGACCGTGTCGCTCGGAACATTGTTTCTCGCCGTTCAGCTGGCCGACCTCCTGTGGCCGACGTTCCTGCTGCTCGGTCTCGAGGTCGTCGAGATCGATCCGGGCAACACGCTGATGACACCGCTCGATTTCGTGAGCTATCCGTACTCACACAGCCTGGTGATGCTGCTGGTGTGGTCGGCGTTGTTCGTGTTGCTCTATCGCGTGCTCAGAGGCGATCGGCTCATCGCCATCATCACCGTCGCCGTGCTGGTGCTTAGCCATTACGTCCTCGACGTGATCACCCATCGTCCCGACATGCCGCTCACCGTCAACGGCACCGTGAAACTCGGGCTCGGACTCTGGAACTATCCGGGCACCACGCTGGCCTTCGAGTCGTCGCTGTTCGTCGCCGGCGCGCTCATCTACATGAGCACGACCCGCGAACGCGATCGGATCGGCCA
>JALDXK010000537.1:0-4657 GCA_032155105.1 Acidobacteriota bacterium | reverse complement strand
AAGGCGCGAAGCGCCGAGGCGAAGGTGAGGCCGACCTTCGGATTCACGTTGACCTGGTTGACGCCGGCCAGCACGATTTCCGCGGGATCCTCGGCCGTCGAGATGTTCGTGTCCTCGACGTTCAGGATCGAAAGGCCGGTGTAGAGCGACACCGTCTTGCCGCTGCCGGTCGGCCCCGTCACGAGGATCATGCCCTGGGGTTTCGCCAGCGTCTTGAGGTAGAGCTCTTTCTGGAAGGGCTCGTAGCCGAGCGCGTCGATGCCCATCATGGCCGTGCTGGCGTCGAGGATGCGCAGCACGATCTTCTCGCCGAACAGGGTGGGGCAGCTCGAGACGCGGAAGTCGATGGAGCGGTTCTTCGACAGCTTCATCTTGATGCGCCCGTCCTGCGGGACGCGCCGCTCGGCGATGTCGAGCCGCGACATCACCTTGAGGCGCGCCGCGAGCTTGGTCGCGAGCTGCACCGGCGGCTGGGCGATCTCGCGCAGCACGCCGTCGATGCGAAGCCGGATGCGGTAGTACTTCTCGTAGGGCTCGAAGTGGATGTCGGACGCGCTCTTGCGGATCGCGTCCAGCATGATCTTGTTGACGAAGCGGACGATCGGCGCGTCTTCGACATCGTCGCGCGACGCTTCCGATTCCATCGCGTCGTCGCCGTGCGAGACGTCGAGGTTTTCGAGGTCGAAGTCACCGTCGCCGCCCGCGAGGCTCGGCATCTGCGTGTCGACCTGCTCGATGGCCTTCTGCACGGCGCGCTGGAGCTTGTCGTCCTCCACCACCACCGCCTCGATGGCGAGGCCGGTCTGGAACTTGACCTCGTCGACGGCGTGCAGGATGGTCGGGTCCGAAACGCCGACGTGCAGGCGCTTGCCGCGCTTGACGAGCGGCAGGATGCGGTGCTTCGCGAGCAGCTTCTCGTTGACGAGCCGGACGGTGTCGAGGTCGGGCGAAACCGCGTCCAGGTCCAGGAGCGGCATGCCGAACTCATGGGCGGCGGCGATCGCGATGTCGCGGGCGGAGGCCATGTCGTGTGAAACCAGCCAGCTCACGAGGTGGGTCTTGCGCTCGCGGGCGTTCGCGATCGCGTCGAGCATGGCCGATTCCTCGACCAGCCCGTCGAGCACGAGCCGCTGCGGCAGGCCCGTGAGGACGGCCCTGACGGACCCGGCGGCTGCGGCGCTATCGTTCAAAGACCCGCTCCAGACACGGCTGACCCTGCCCCCCGAGGCTTCCCTGAAGCCGCGATCTTGTAGCCTAACCCACGCGGCCAGCAATTGTTAAATGAGCGGGAATGCTCCCATAGAGCGCCCTGCAAGCGCTTGACCGGGTTCACATTCAGCGGAGGTTATCCATCCGCCGTCACCTGGCTTTCTGGCGCTGCAAGAGCGAGGCCCCCGCGACAGGGGCCTGGCCGGGTCCAGCCGTGAGGCCGGTACATGCGCGCCCCAAGCTGGTCGGGCGTTTTTCGCAGTCGTACCCGCACGGCGTCCCTGGCCGCCGTTTCCACGGTCGAAACCGAGCAGTCAATGTCTCCAGTCCGCCGCGAATGCGACAATTCCGTGGCGCCACCACACACGGAACCGACATGCGGGCGAAGATCTACTACGACGGCGAATGCCCGTTCTGTACTCGGTACGCGCGCTACCAGCAGCTGCAGCGCAACCTGGAGTCTGTCGAGATCGTCGACTTGCGCGCCGCCGACGAGGACCGGGCGCGGCTGCAGGCGCAGGGTTTCGACCTCGACAAGGGAATGGTTCTGGACCTTGACGGCACGCTTTATCCTGGCGATGAAGCCGTGCACCGGCTCGCGCTGCTGTCTTCCGGCGGCGACTGGCTGGCGAGATTGAATCGCATCGCGCTGGGCTCGCGAGTCGGCGCCTACTTGATCTATCCGCTGCTGAGGCTGGCGCGAAACGCCACGCTCCTGGCGCTCGGTCGCAAGCCGCTGGCGGGCGACGATGCGGGCGATCGGGCGTGGCAAACGCTGTTGTGCATGGCGTGGGGGCTGTTCGCCTACCTGCACGTGCTGGTCTACGCATGGCAGTTCGACGCGCCAATGTGGGCGACGACCTGGGCCATCGCGCCGTTCGGTGTGGCCTTGTTCCTGTTCCCGCTGTCGCGACGAATCTTCCTGCTGTTGATGCTGTGCATGGCGGTCGACGCGTGGCGGCAAATGCCTTCGCTTTCCAACCACACGATCCTCAAGAACACGTTCCTGTTGGCGCTGCTGCTGTCTGGCGCATGGCATGCGTTGCGCGGCGGCCGGTGGCGCGATTTCCTCGCCGACGCGGCGCCGATCGGACGGGCGGCACTGGTGACGATGTACGTCTTCGGTGTCTTTCACAAGATCAACACCGACTTTCTCGACCCGACAGTGAGTTGCGCGGTCGTGCTATGGCGAGACATGCCGGGATTCCTCAACAACTGGGTGCAGTTTTCCCTGTTCCGCTACGCTGCGATCTACGGCACGCTGGTCATCGAGACAGCCGTCCTTTGCTGTCTCCTGATTCCGCGCTCGCGTCATGTCGGCATCATTCTCGGTATCGCGTTCCATGCGATGCTCGCGATGAGCGGCTACGCGATCTATGCGCCGTTCTCCACTCTCACCATTGCCCTGCACCTGCTGTTCCTTGATCGGGACAGTGCGCGGGAAATCGTTGAATCGGGGTTCTGGCGCACGGCAATGGCGCGGCTGCGCCACCCCTTTGGTTTCGCGGTGTTCGCCCTGTGGCTGTTGGGTCTCGGGTTGCTATCCTGGAACGGCGCATACGGGAGCGTGGGCGTGCTGTGGTTGCCGGCCAGTGCACTGCTTTGCTATGCCATTGCGCTGTACGGGAAGGCCATGCCCGCCGAGTCCGGTCGACGCATGCTGTGGTCACGGCTGTGGTGGCTGAACTCAATCTCGGCGCTGTTCTTCCTCAGTTGCTTTGCACCCTATCTCGGGCTGAAGACTGCGCAGTCGATGAACATGTTCGCCAACCTGCGCCTGGAGGCCGGCACCAGCAACCACCTGGTGTTCCGCAGCGCGGCGTCACAGCCGTTTGGCTACCTCGCGGACACGGTGGAAATCGTGCACGTGAGTGGTTCGGCCTACCTGAGCCGCGTCCGTTCGGAAGGCTTGCGGCTCACCTGGTACGGCTTGCTGGACAGGCTGGAGCGCGATCCGGCGGTGCGTGTTAGCTTCCGGCGCGACGGGCGTCTCTATGTCGACCAGAGTGCGGCTACGCTCGCGGAAGAAATTGAACTCTTGCTACATCCGCGATGGGTCCGGCGCGTCTTTCACTTCAATCCGGTGGACGTCGCTTCACCGAAGCACTGTGCGCTCAATCGCTGATACATGGAAAAAGAAAACGCCCCTTGCGGGGCGTTCTCCTGACCGATGCGCAAGCCGCTGTTGGGCGGGTCGCGACCGATCCTGCGATGACGCAGTCGGAAAAGGCGAGGCTTAGTTGGCGGCCGGCGCAGCAGCACCCGCGCGGCAAGCAGCAGGCATGAACTTGTCGAGCATGCCCGCGCTGACGTCCTGGGCACCCGAAGCCGTGCCATCGGCGTCCGTGTCGACGATACCTGCATCCGCCGGCTCGGCGCCGTTGGCGCAGACCCAGACGAGGTCCAGGTTGTCGTTCACGTAGGGCTTGATCGAGAGCGTCTCGCCGTCGATGCGGGCGTTGGCCTGGTCGCCATAAGTGACCACGATCGTGCCGGTATCGATAACGATTCCCGTGACGTACTTGCCGGCTTTGATGTCGGCAGCATCGAGGCCAATCGCTTCGAGGTCCGCCGGCCACACGCCGGTCTGGGCCATCGTCTCGGCGATGGCGGCCTGGAGGTCCGCCGACATCGTGAGGCCTTCCGACACCTGCGCGCGGATCGTGTAGTCCTGGTACGCCGGAATGGCGATGGCGGCCAGGATGCCGATGATGGCCACCACGATCATCAGTTCGATGAGCGTGAAGCCCTTCTGAAGAGTCTTCATGTCCGATAACTCCTGTGTTGACGAGGGCGGCGCTCATGCGCCGATGCACCCTAGGTACAGCAAGGATCATGCCAATGGCTGCGGCAGTCGTAAGTGACGGACTTGGCAGTATTTTTTGGCGATTGTCAGAATACCGTCGGGGTCTGGCGACGTTCAGGCGGACGGTCCGTGTCACAAAGTGACGTGCTGCGTCACTCGATGCCGAGTTTCTTGATGCGGTAGCGCAGCGCCCGGAAGCTGATGCCGAGCGCGCGGGCCGCGGCCGTCTTGTTGTAACGGGCATCTTCCAGGGCCTTGCGGATCGAGGCGCGCTCCATGTCTTCCAGCGTCTGCGGCAGCGTGCCCGGCCGGTGCAGCGGCACGGATTCCTCGAAGCTGGGCGGGCCGCGCAACTCGATGTCTTCCGGCCGGATCGTCGCGCCGTCGCAGAGCGTCAACGCGCGCTCGATGACGTTCTCGAGCTCGCGGACGTTGCCCGGGTAGTCGTGGCTCGAGAGGAGCTCCTTCGCCTCCGCGGAGATCGCCGGCGTCGTCATTGCCAGGCGCTGCGCAAACCGCTGGGTGATGGATGCCGCGAGCTCGGGCACGTCCTCGAGCCGGTCGCGCAGGCTCGGCACCCGCATTTCGATCACGTTGATGCGGTAGTAAAGGTCCTCGCGGAAGCGGCCCGCCGCGCCCAGC
>JALDXK010000536.1:0-4673 GCA_032155105.1 Acidobacteriota bacterium | reverse complement strand
ATCCACGACAGGCGCCAGATGCTGAGCAACGTGTCGTCGGAGTCATGCACGCGGCTGGAGAGATAGCGTGCCTGCGGCCACGTCATGGCTGCCGTCAGCGCGGCGAAGAGCAACAACACCGCGACCTGTCCACCGAAGCGCGAAGGGCGAAGGTGGAGCGGCCGCGTCGTCCTGGCGTTCACGGCGAGGCCATCGTCGTGCGCCACAGCTCGGGATCGGTGACGCCTTCACTGACGACGACCAGTACGCGCGACGCGGGCGAGAGGCCAAGCCGCGTACGTGCCTCCTCCAGCGATGGGTCGCGCATCAGCGCGAGCAAGCCGCCCAAGGCGGCCGAGCCGGACGAACCCGCCGCGATAGCGGGGTCGCTGCCGCGCGGACGGCCCAGTGCGCGCGTCGCCTCGTGCGCCCACGTGTCGTCGATGGCCATGAACGCGTCGACGATCGGCAGCAGTGCGGTGAACGCCGTTGGCGAGACCTCGCGATTGCGCAGGCCCGCCATGGTGGTGTTGAGCGCGCCGGTCACCGCGGTGGGCCGGCCCGCGCGTGCCGAGGCCTGCAGGCACGCGGCCGACGTGGGCTCTACCGAGATTACGCGCGGTGCCGCCTTCGCCGAGGCTACGGCGCCCAAGGGCTGCGGGAAATGAAACGCGCACCAGCTTGCCATCGCGCACAGCAACCCGCCAACGCCGCCTTGGACGAAGATGAAATCGAACGCACCGGCACCTTCTGATTGCTGAGTGCCGATGGCTGATTGCTGTTCCGCCACCTCATCGAGCATGTGGGTGTAGCCAAGCATGATCAGTCGGGGAATTCGTTCGTAACCCTCCCACGCGGTGTCGGAAACGACGGTCCACCCCTTCGTGGCCGCTTCGGCTTGCATGATCCGGACCGCGTCGTCGTAGGAGCCGTCGACCCTGATCACGTCGGCGCGCTCGCCGGCAATGGCGTCCACCCGCGCCTGGGCGGCGTCGTGCGCCATGTAGACGCGGGCGGCGCAGCCCGACTCCCGCGCGGCCCGCGCCACCGCCCGGCCATGGTTGCCTTCGCTTGCGCACACCAGGGTGCCGCCGGGCTGGATGTGACCCTCCGCGAGGAGCGTTTCGACCGCGAATCGCGCGCCGAGCAGCTTGAAAGCATTCAGGCCGAATCGCCCAGTCTCGTCCTTAGCGAGCAGACGTCCGATATGTAACTCGCGGGCCAAGGCTGTAATCTCGCGCAGCGGCGACGGCGCCAGCTCTGGGCGGCCGGTAAAAAATGCACGCATCTGCGCATATTCTTCACGCGAGAGCATGCCGGTGGTGCGCCGCGAGGGCGGTGGGAGGAAGACGGTGTTTGGAATGGTGCAAGCGATTATAGTGGCCCGGATATGCGGCTGACCTTCGCGCTCGTGGTGTTTCTGGGCGCGGCGTGCGCTCAGCCATCGCAGCAGTTCGACCTGATTGTGCGGGGCGGCGAGGTCGTCGACGGCACCGGGCAGCCGCCGCGTCGCGCCGACGTGGGCGTGGTAGGCGATCGCATCACCGCGATTGGTGACCTGGCCGCTGAACGGGCCGGCCGCGTCATCGATGCCACTGGCCTCATGGTTGCGCCGGGCTTCATCGACGTGCAGGGACAGTCGGGCACCACGCTGCTGGCCGACGGCAACGCGGAAAGTCACCTGCGCCAGGGCATCACCACCGAGATCATCGGCGAAGGGGGCTCGCCCGCGTTCTGGACCCGTGAGACCGCAGACGCCGAGTCGCTGGCGCCGTTTGGCATCACCGTGGATTGGACCGGATTCGCGGGCTACTTCGATCGCCTCCGGCAGAACGGCACCACGGTCAACATCGGCACGTTCGTGCCGGCGACGATGGTACGGCGGCAGATCATCGGGATGGACAACCGTCCGCCGACCGCCGACGAGCTCACGCGCATGGAAGCGATGGTTGACCAGGCGATGCGCGACGGCGCCTTCGGGTTGTCGAGCGCATTGATTTACGTGCCCGGATCGTTTGCCAAGACCGACGAATTGATCGCGCTCGCGCGCATGGCGGCGAAGCACAAGGGCATCTATATCTCGCACATCCGTGGCGAGAGCTTCAACCTGTTCAATGCGCTCGATGAAGCGATCACGATCGGCCGCGAGGCCGGGTTACCGGTGGTGATCTTCCACCTGAAGGTGGGGGCGAAGGCCAACTGGGGCCGCATGAACGAGGCGGTCCGCAAGATCGAACAGGCCAACGCATCGGGTGGGCGCGTGACCGCCACGATGTATCCATATGCCGCCGGCGGGACCGGCCTGTCGGCGACGCTGCCGCTGTGGGTGCAGGAGGGCGGGCGCGAGAAGATGCTGGAGCGCCTGAAGGATCCGGCCACGCGTGCGCGGGCCCGTACCGAGATCGAGACGAAGATGGACGGGTGGGAAAACCTGCTGATGGCGGCGACGTTCGACGGCATCCAGGTGGCATCAGTGCCGCGTGACTTCGATCAATCGATCATCGGCAAGCGCATCTCGGAGATTGCCGCCGCGCGAAAAGCGGATCCCTGGGACGTGTACTTCTCGCTGCTGACCGACAGCGGCGGGCGCATCGGCGCGCTGTACCACATGATGAGCGAGGCGGACGTGGCCACCGGGCTGAAGTCGCCGCTCGTTACCATCGGGACGGATTCCTCTGCGCTGCGCGCCGAGGGCATCCTGTCGCGCGGGTCACCGCACCCGCGGGCCTATGGCACGTTCCCGCGCGTGCTCGGCAAGTACGTGCGCGACGACAAGCTGATGAGCGTGCAGGACGCGGTGCAGCGCATGACCGGCGCGGCGGCCACGCAAATGGGTCTTCGCGATCGCGGGCTGATCCGCGATCAGTATCTCGCCGATCTGGTGGTCTTCAATCCAGCCACCGTGAACGACAATGCCACCTACGAGCGTCCTCACCGATACCCCACGGGTATCGAGTACGTCGTGGTCAACGGCGTGCTGGTGCTCGACCCGAAAGGCCTCTCGGGCGCCCGTCCTGGCCGGCCGGTGTACGGACCCGCGCGGCAGCCATGAGTCACGGGCTTTCCCTCGCGGCACTGCTCGTCGCGGTGATCTGCGTGCAGGCCGGCGCGTCGTCGGTCACCGCGCCTGTGGCGCAGTCGCGGGCGGACGAGGGCCGCGTGGTCGGGTCGGTGAAGCTGACGCTGGCGACGGCGGGGAAGTCGTCGGCCACTGCGTACGAGCGGCGCGGCGTGGCGCCGCGGGCCAAGCCGCTGCCGGAGATCCGCAACGTGGTGATCTTCTTTGCCGACATCGCCGCCTCGGCAGACGTCGTGGCGGGCAAGGACACCATTGCGCAGAAGGACGAACAGTTCGCGCCGCACGTGGTGGCCGTCACCACCGGATCGTCGGTCGCGTTTCCGAACCAGGATCCGTTCTTTCACAACGTATTCTCGTTGTCGCGCGGCGCCACGTTCGATCTCGGCCGCTTTCCGTCAGGCGCGACCCGGTCGCGCGTGTTCAACCGATCCGGCATCGTGAAGGTGTTCTGCCACATCCACTCGCACATGAGCGCGGTGATCCGCGTGTTCGATCACGGGTGGTTCACCATCCCCGACGAGGGCGGCGACTTCGCGATGGCGGGCGTGCCGCGCGGTGAACACACGCTGGTCGCCTGGCACGAACGCATCGGCGAGCAGCGCCGGCGCGTGACGATTCGTCCGGGACAGACCGCCGAGGTCGACTTCACGCTGCCGGTCCTGGAGCCGTCGAAATGAGGGCGCCGCGTCTCGTCACGCAGGCGCTCGTCGCGTCGTTCTTCACCGTGGCGCTGGTGCTGGTGGCGGTGTTCGCGGTGCTCAGCGTCCGCGTGCGCGAGCAGGTGCGGCAGTCGGTGGCCGGCAACCTCGCCGCGGCGCAGCAGGTGTTCACGCGCGTCGAAGCGCGCCGCCAGCAGGATGTGCGCGCCGCGGTGTCGACGCTCGCCGAGAACCCGACCCTCAAGGCGGCGCTCGACATCTGGCTGAGCGAGCGCGTCACCGCCGACGAGCGCACCAGCGCCGAACTGCTGGCGACGGTGCAGCGCGAAACCGACAAGATTGCCGAGCGCGTCTCGGCCGACGTGCTCGCCGTGAGCGACGGCGGCGGCCGCGTCGTGGCCAGCAGCGGCTCGCTGGCGTCGGCGTGGCCGCGCGGCGTCGTGATCGAAGGCCGCCGCGGCAGCACCGCCTCGGATCTCGCGGCCAGCGTTGGCAACGGCATGTATCACGTCATCACCGTGCCGCTGCAACTTGGTGAGGCGACGATCGGATCGCTGGAGCTCGGCACCGCGCTCGACGGCAACTACGCGCGTGAGCTGGCCGAGTTGTCGCGCGGGCATGCGGCGATCATCAAGGACAACACGGTGCTGGCCAGCACCCTCCCGGGTCCCGCGGCGCGCGACCTTGCGGCGAGCGGCGACCGTGTCACCTCGACGGCGGCGACGCTCACCCTCGCGGGAGAATCGTGGGCCGTGCAGCCGTTGTCGACGCTCGGCGAGGTCACGTTCGTGGCGCTCGCGTCGATCGACGCCGCCACGTCGGGCCAGACCACGGCGGCGCTGCGCAGCCTCGCCTGGGTCGGGCTCGGCGGCGTCGTGCTCGCCGCGCTGGGCAGCATCTGGCTGGCGCGCACGTTGAGCACGCCGATCGACGAACTCTCGCAATCGCTGTCCAGG
>JALDXK010000535.1:0-4677 GCA_032155105.1 Acidobacteriota bacterium | reverse complement strand
GGGCTGAACATGGCGTTCAACCCAATCTGATGCCTGCCGGCTTGCTTGTTCAGCATCCCCATCCACCAGTTGGGCACGACAAACTCGCGACCGCCTCGGGGGCCTCCCTGTTGGTTGAACAGGCCATACACGACGCCGTCCTGCATCAATGTCCAGCCTGATGACGGCATTGGCATGTCCATCGGCTTTTGTCCGGCCATCTGATGTCCGGCGTGCGGGTCCGGCGTGGCGCTCGAAGGTTGGCCGACACCGAGACGCAGTTCTGACGCCAGCATCGCGGTCTTGTTGGACATGTCCATCAAGACGGCGATGCGTTCGCCCTTTGTGATTTTCGCGTCGACGTAAGTGACCACCTGGTCCCCGCGCTTCACACGCGTGGTCCTGTCAACGGTGAACCACCTGGTCTCGGCGGGCTTGGCTGTGTCATCGACCAATCGAACCTGGATCCGCGTCGCCTCAACCGCAACCACCGTACCGAGATGAGTCATTTCCTGCGCGCTTGCCGCTGTCGCCAAGGCGCTTACGAACATCCAAACACACACGTACACGACGAAATTCCGCACTTCCCACTCCCAGTCAAGAGCCGTTAAGAAAAGGACACCACGACCGGACGCGGTCGCAGAGGACACGTGACTTGGTGCGGATCAGATCCGGAGCGGAATCAGCAGCCTTGGAGGGGGACTTGCGAGTATTGCGGCAGCGAATGGTGTCGCCGTTCCTGGAACTTTGAGACCCGGGAGAACGGAGTGATCGCCCGATGGGCTAACTACACTTGGCGTCTTCGTCTCGGTCCGTTTGGCGGTAAGGGTGACCGGAGGCGCATCGGTGCGGCAGTGGTCCGCTCCAGCTCCGAGGATTGGCCCGGAGTCCGCCTTCGTGTGGCACTCTTCCGTTTGCGCGGCATGACTACCGTGTGCGGCTTCGTCGCAGGAGATCAGGCACATCAGACGATGTGTCGGACCCGCCAGGAACGCGGCCACAATGGCAAGTGCAAGGAAGCGACGCATGGAAACGCTGAACAAGTATAGCGCGTGGGAGGATCCCGCATGGTCATGACCCCAGGAATCCGCAAATTCGCCCTGACCGCCCACGTCATGTCTTCCGTGGGTTGGCTCGGTGCCGTAGCGGCTTTTCTGGCCCTCGCACTTACGGGCCTTACGAGCGCTGACGCATCGCGCGTGCGAAGCGCGTATGTCGCGATGGAGCTGACCGGTTGGGCGATCATCGTGCCATTGAGCCTGGCATCGCCGCTTACCGGACTCATTCAATCGCTGGGAACTACATGGGGCTTGTTTCGCCACTATTGGGTCCTGATCAAGTTGGTGATTACCGTCCCTGCCACGGCGCTCTTGCTGTTGCACATGCAGCCCGTTGGACATCTGGCGCGAGTCGTGGCGGATACGACGCTCGCTCAGGGTGAGCTCGCCGGTCTCAGGATTCAGCTCGTCGCGGATGCCGCGGCGGCGATATTGGTGCTACTCGTCGCCACGACCCTATCGATTTACAAACCGCGCGGTTTGACTCCGTACGGCCGGCGGAAGCAGGGAGAGGAAAATGGCTCAGTAGCGGAGCGCCAGTCAGCCGGTGGCACAGCTTGGGGTCGGTACGTTGTCTTCGCCATCCTCGGGTTGGTTCTCCTGGTCATCGTCATTCACTTGGTTGGCGGCGGATTACACGGACATTAGAGTGATCTGGGCGGACATCCCCCCGACGGGCCGTCCGGTTCGGTTTGATGCGATACTGTGACCTGTCCATGTTGTCCCGCGTGACAGCCCTCGCGGTGGTTCTGACGCTCTTCGGCGCTGGTGCCATTCCCTGTGCGGGCTGGGAAACCACGGCCCAGGCGAGACACGATTGCTGCGTTGACGGCCAGTGCCCGGACGAGGTGTCGAACGCAACAGGACATTCAGGCGACCACGCCGGCACGATGACGCAGGCTGAAGCGGATCGCTGCTGCGCAACTTCAGAACAGAAGCATCAGCAGCGAGCTTCGCAATTCGCCGTTTCAAGTTTCGCGCTGAGCCCTCCAGCCGAGGCCGCGATATTCGATTCGATCACGCTGCTGCTTCCGCTCGAAATCGTTCGTGATCTGGCACCCGCTCCATCTCCGCCGACGCGATTGCACGTGCTGTTTTCCGTCTTTCTCGTCTAGCCATCACCTGAGTTCTTAGCCGACGTTCTGATCGATGCGAGCGCCATCTGGCGGCTCGCGGCTGACTCGTGCACGGCAGTCGAACGCGAAATCTCGCCGTTCGGTTGCGGGCATCGCTCACGGCAGGTGGCTATGATCAATAAACTCGTCGATCTCTCGCTCAAATACCGCGTCCTCGTGCTCGCGATCTACCTCGGGCTCGCCGTCGCCGGATACGCCGCGCTCCGGACCAGCGCCATCGACGCATTGCCCGATCTGTCAGACAACCAGGTCATTGTCTTCACGGAGTGGACCGGTCAAAGCGCACAGGAAGTCGAAGACCAGGTCACGTACCCGCTCACGGTCAATCTGCAGGGTTTGACCGGCGTGCGTGTCGTCCGTTCTCAATCGGCGTTCGGTTTTTCGATGATTTATGCGGTCTTCGAGGACAACATCGATCTGTACTTCGCGCGAGCGCGTGTGCTCGAACGCCTCGGGCTCGTCTCCAAGCTGTTGCCGGCGGGCGTCACGCCCACACTCGGCCCGGATGCGACTGGCGTCGGCCACGTCTTCTGGTACACCGTCGAGAGCGACCGGCTGCCTCTCCGGGAGCTTCGAAGCCTACAGGACTGGTTCATCAGGTACCAACTGAACGCCGTCCCCGGTGTGGCCGAGGTCGCTTCCGTCGGAGGAACGGTCCGGCAATACCAGATCGATCTCGATCCGAATCGGCTCCGCGCGTATGGCCTGTCGCTCGGGGAGGTCGTCGAAGCGGTTCGCCGCAGTAACTCGAACGTGGGCGGCAACGTCGTCGAAGCAAACGGCGCCTGGACGATCGTGCGTGGCATCGGTCTCATTCAATCCGTGGAGGACATCCGGCAGATTGTGGTTCGCGAGCGCGGCGGCGTGCCCGTATTCGTGCAGCAAATCGCGGACGTTCAAATCGGCGATGCCTTCCGAGTGTCTTCATTGGTCAAGGGCCCGAACGAGGCCGTGGGCGGCGTCGTGGTAGCACGCGCCAACGTCAACACAAACGACGTCATCGCCGGCCTCAAAGCACGGATCCGCGAGATCGAGCCTGGTCTGCCCACAGGCGTGCACATCGTCCCGTTCTACGACCGCTCAGAGCTGATCGAGAAGTCCGTAAACACGTTGCGGTGGGCGCTCATCGAGGAGGTCTTCCTCGTCACGCTCGCGCACATCCTGTTTCTCTGGCACTTCCGCTCGATCCTGATCGTGACCCTGCCCCTGCCGCTGGCCGTGCTCATGTCGTTCCTCGCCATGAAGGGCCTCGACGTCTCGTCGAACCTCATGAGCTTGTCCGGCATCGCCATCGCGATTGGCGTGCTGGTCGACGCCGGCATCGTCGTGACGGAGAACGCGTTCCGGCAGATTGAGCAACGCGGCATCGATACTCGCGACAGAAACCGGGTACTCGAAGCCGTGCGGGATGCCACGAAGACCGTCGGTCGTCCGGTCTTCTTCTCCATGCTCATCATCGGGCTGGCCTTTGTTCCGGTGTTTGCGCTGACCGGCCAGGAAGGCAAGCTCTTTCATCCGCTGGCCTTCACGAAGACCTTTGCTGTTCTAGCAGCCACGTTCATGGCCGTCACCTTGGTGCCCGTCCTTTGTTCATTCCTGCTTCGTGGACAACTGCACGCGGAGGACTCGAATCCTGTGATGCGAGGCCTGAAGCGCGCGTACGAGCCGGTTCTGCGCGGCGCGCTGGCGCATCCGGCCCTCGCGCTGGGCGCGGCGGCAGCCATCTTTGTCGGATCGCTCGCACTCGCCACTCGGATCGGAAGCGAGTTCATGCCTGCCCTGAACGAGGGCGACCTGCTGTTCATGCCGATTGCCGATCCGAGCGTGTCACTCGAGGAGAACACCCGGATCGCGAAGGTACAAAACGCCGCGCTCCTCAAGTTCCAGGAGGTCGAAACCGTCGTGGCGAAAGTCGCGCGAGCTGACACGTCGACTGATCCTGCGCCGCTCAACATGACGGAAACGATTGTGAAGCTCAAACCCCGTTCCGCCTGGCGGCCGGGCATCTCGCTTGAACAACTGCGATCGGAAATGAGCAAGGCGGTCGAACTCCCAGGCGTCAGCACGATCTGGACGATGCCGATCGTGAATCGCATCGACATGCTGACAACCGGCATCCGGTCGGAAGTCGGCGTCAAGATCTTTGGCAGCGATCTCGCGACATTGGAGGCGGTTGGCCGAGAGGTCGCCGGTGTCCTGAGAGCCATTCCCGGCGCTGCGAACGTGTATCCGGAGCCCGTCACGAGCGGCCAGTACCTGAACATCCGGGTCGATCGACTTGCCGCAGCCCGGTACGGACTGGATGTCGCGTCGGTGCAGCAGGTCATCGAACAAGCCATCGGGGAGACGGTGGTCGGGTCGACGATTGAGGGCCGGCGGCGATTTCCCATTCGGGTGCGGTACGCGCCGGCTTTCCGCTCTGACGTGCAGTCCATCGGCGATGCGGCCGTGTTCGGTCCCACTGGTCAACAGATTCCCCTTCGGTCGGTGGCCACCCTGGAGAG
>JALDXK010000534.1:0-4691 GCA_032155105.1 Acidobacteriota bacterium | reverse complement strand
CGCGAAGCCCGAGCGCCCGGGCCAGCCCGAGGAAGACGAGGCCGCCGACGGCGAACGCCGCACCGAGGGAGACGAGCTGCGCCACGAACCCTCGGCCGAGAACCTCGTCGAGCCCGTACCAGGTCGCGAATGCGAGCCCGGCGGCGACCGCAGCGGCCACGAAGACCCTGAAGACGACTGCGAGCGTGATGCATGTCACGGCGCATCCGGACGACGAGCATGGCGGCGTATTGACGAAGTTGAGCCGGGGCGATGGCGCGCGGGTGACGTTGCTGACGCTCAATCGCGGCGAGTCGGGCGACAACGCGATCGGGCCGCAGTTGTTCGACGGGCTCGGGCTGATCAGGACCGAAGAGCTGCTCGTGGCCAACCGCTACTACGGCGTCGATCAGCAATACTTCACCACCGTCGTCGACTACGGCTTCTCGAAGGCGCTCGAAGAAGCACTCGGCAAGTGGGGGCGTGAAACCGTCCTTCGCGACGTCGTGCGCATCGTGCGCATGGAGCGGCCGACGATCATCCTGTCGCGATTCCAGGGCACCGATCGCGACGGTCACGGCAATCACCAGGCTGCGGGCGTGATGGCGCAGGAGGCGTTTCGCGCCGCCGGCGATCCGAATCGATATCCGGAGCAGATCAAGGAAGGCTTGCGGCCGTGGTCGCCGGCGAAGGTCTATATCGGCGGCGTGCGCGCAGACGAGGACTGGACCGTCCGGGTTGATAGCGGTCTGTACGATCCGGTGCTCGGCGATTCGTACGACAACGTCGCGAGGCGCGGACTGAGCTTCCAACGATCGCAGACCAGCGGCCGGTTCACGCCAGGCGCCGGCCCCAATTACGGCTACTACAAGCGCGCGGGCTCGCCTTCGCGGCCGGAGGCCGCTACGGCGCAGTCGCGCCGTAGCTCCCTGGAACCTGGTGGAGCGAAGGCGGATGTAACGGGTGCGACGGGTGCGACAGGTGCCACGGGTGCGAAAGAGCAGTCGCTGCTCGATTCACTTCCGCGCAACATCGAAGAAGCAGTCGGCACCGCTGGACGGGCGATCGACGAGGCGGTGGCAAAGGCGTTCGCCGACTTCCGTGCCAACGATCCGTCGGCCAGCGTTCCGGCGCTGGTCCAGGGGCTGAGGTTGACCCGCGAGGCGGCGGCCTCCACCTCCGATCTGCAGGCGCGGCACTTGCTGCGCATCAAGGAACAGCAGTTCCAGGACGCCATCAATGCCGCGATGGGCATGGAGTTCACAGCCCTCGCACAACCGGCCGGAATCCCGGAGCCGACTGGTCCCGGCGCGGCGTTTGCGCCGCCGGCGCTGATGGCTGCTCCGGTGCCCGGACAAACGTTCGAAGTGCGCGCGCGGTTGGCGAATCGCGGCGGCGTTGCCGTTGCGAACGCGGCGATCGCGATCGAAGGCGAGCGCGGATGGAGCGTCACGCCGGGACAACTGACCGGTGGACCGAACCTGGAGCGGCATCAGCAGGCGACGCTGCGGGCCTCGGTGACGCTGGCAGCCAACGTGCCGCTCAGCACGCGGCCGTACTTTTCGCGAAGCAGCTTGCAGGAGAGCCGCTACACCCTGAGCGATCCGGCCGAGTTCGGTAAGCCCGTGTCAACCGCCCCTCTCAGGGCCGTGGGCCGTTACGTCATCGACGGCGTACCGATCGAAATTCGAGACACCGTCAAGCGACGCGAATCCAAGTTGCCGTATGGCGATGCGCTGCGCGAGGTCAGGAGCGTGCCGAGAATTGCCATCAGTGTTTCGCCAGCGAATGCGATTGTTCCGATCGAGGGCGGGACTAACGTCCCGACCCTACGTACGATGGACACTGAGGTTACGCTCCTGCACAACGCCGAGACACCGTCCTCCGGTCAGGTCACGTTGAGGTTGCCCGAGGGATGGACGTCGAAGCCGGCGTCGCAGGCCTTCGCGTTTGCCAGATCTGGAGAGCGCGCCTCGTTCAGGTTCGCGGTGCGGCCAGGGTCGATGAGCGCGCAGACCTACGAGATCGAGGCCGCGGCGATCGACGGGCTGGGCGAGTACCGGGACGGTTACGAGGTGATCGACCATCGCGATCTCGAGGTGCGCTACCTCTATCGCGAGGCGACGACGACGGTGCGGGGCGTGAATGTGACCACCGTGGCGGGAGTGAAGGTTGGCTACGTGATGGGCGTCGGCGACCAGGTGCCGGTTGGGCTGCAGCAACTCGGCGCGCAGGTGACGCTGCTGACCGAGCGCGACCTCGCGTCGGCGGACCTGTCGCAGTACGACACCATCATGACCGGCACGCGCGCCTATGCGGTGCGCGAGGATCTCAAGACCTACAACTCGCGGCTGCTCGACTACGTTCGGAACGGCGGCAACATGGTGGTCCTCTACAACACACAGGAACTGGTGCCGAACACGTTCGCGCCGTTCCCGGGAGAGCTGCCGCGCAGTGCCGAGGAAGTGTCGGAGGAGGACTCGCCGGTCGCCATCCTCGCGCCCACTCACCAGGCGTTCACCTGGCCGAACCGGATCACCGCCGCCGACTTCGATGGATGGGTCGAGCAGCGAGGGTCGAAATTTTTTACGAAGTGGGATGCCGCGTATACGCCGATGATCTCGACCTACGACAAGGGTCAGCCGCCGCAAAGTGGTGGATGGTTGTCGGCACGCGTCGGCAAGGGCCACTGGACCTACTTTGCTTACGCGCTGCATCGGCAGCTGCCCTACGGCGTACCCGGCGCTTACCGCATTACCGCCAACCTGCTCGCCCTCAACAAACAGCCAAAGTGATGCTTCCGAGGACACGGAGAAGTACGGAGGGCACTGAGGCGGTCTAGACGACGCCAGTGCCGCTAGGTAGCGCCGTGCGCTCCGAGGTTAACGTACGTGACGAGGACGAAAGACCTGATACGCCACGATACCCGCCGCCAGGAACGCGAATGAGAAGACGATCCCCTGCCACGGGCCGGTGAAGAAGATGAACAGCCACAGCGCGCCCGAGAGGATGGCCGGCCACGGGTAGAGCCACATCGTGAACGGCTGCGGGATGTCGGGGCGGTAGCGGCGCAGCAGCACCACCGCGGCGCATTGCCAGATGAAGCGCAGCAGCACCTGCACCTGGATCAACCAGCTCACCAGCTGGCCGAGAGTGAAAAAGCAGAACGGGATCGATACGAGCGCGATCGTGACGAGCGAGACGTCTGGGAACTGCTTCGTCGGGTGGACGTGCGCGAACACCTTGAAGAAGTCGCCGTCCTTGGCGGCCGCGTAAGGAATGCGCGAGTAGCCGAGGATGGTGGCGTAGAGCGACGCCGCCGCCACGAAGAGGATCAGGCCGGTCATCACGATGCCGGCCATGCGGCCTGTCGACGGATCGGCGAACGTGCGTTCGATGAACACCGACGCGATGGTGCGCGAGTCGCGCACCTCCTGCCACGGGATCATGCCGAGGATCACGATCGTCATCAGCATGTAGAGCGCCGCGACCAGGAACGTCGACAGGACGATCGATCGCGGAATGGTGCGCCCGGGATCCTTGATCTCGCCGCCGATGTTGCACACCTGGTTGTAGCCGCCGTAGCTGTACATCGCCAGCACCGACGCGGCGCCGATGCTGAGCCACAGGCTGCTGTCGCCGAACGCGAACGCTTCTGGCGGGAAGTCGAACGCCTGCGCCGGAGAGAAGGCAACCAGGCCGGCGACGATCACCCAGCCGACGGTGACCAGCACGACCACCAGCATCACCACTGCGAGCCGGCCGATCTCCTCGATATTCCTCCACAACAGGGCCGTCGAGACGATGCACACCGCGGCGGCGATCAGGTGATGGGTGAGCGGTGGCATCGTCCACACGAACTGCAGGTAGTCGGCGAAGCCGACGGCCCCGCCGGCGACGGAGAGTGGCGCGATGAGGATGGTCTGGAAGATGAAGAGGAACGCCATCAAGCCGCCGAGACCGAACGGCTTGAACGCTTCGCGCAGATAGAGGTAACCACCGCCGCTGCCGGGCAGTGCCGCGCCGAGTTGCGCGTAGACGAGGCCGTCGGCGAGTGCGAGGACGAGGCCGGCGATCCACGCGTAGATGACGTGCGGTCCGTTCATGGCAGCGACCATGAACGGAATAGTCAGGAATGGACCTACTCCAACCATCGATATGACATTGGTCGCGGTAGCCTCGAGTAGGCCCATTCCACGGGTCAGGCCGTCGGTGCCTGAAGGGCCTTGAGTGCGTGAGGTGCCCAGGGGGTGTGTGCCTGGGGTGCTCACAGCAGTGCGTCCACCAAAAGTGCGGCCTGATCTCGAGATTGCACCAATGGATTCAGAGCAAGCGCGTCGATCGCCTCATCGCGATTGCCAGTCAGTGCAGCTTTCACTGTGGCGCGTTCGTAGATCTTGACCAGCTCGATTAGATCGCGTGGGTGATCCGGGATTGGGCCGACGATCTGCGGGCGCGGGCCGTCCTTGTCGACGCGACACGGGACTTCGACGACGTCGTCGTTGTCGAGGAAGGGGAGGGTGCCGTAGTTGGCGACGTCGAGGGGGATGATGGCGCCCTGGTTGTGGACGATGGCGCGCATCGTCATCAGGGCGATCTTGTCGTACCCAGAGAGTTCCGCCCAATCTGGTTTGATGCGCGGCTCGCTCTCGCCGGTTTCGAGCGTCATGTAGCTCGAATCGCGAGCGGCCAGATATTGCTGGTAACGTTCG
>JALDXK010000533.1:0-4694 GCA_032155105.1 Acidobacteriota bacterium | reverse complement strand
GGCACAGTCTCGGTGGTCTCGGGGACGGGATCGGTCTGCGCCCACGCCGCAGTGGACAGACACAGGGTCACGACCGTGACGCCTGCTACACCGTGAACCGCATGAGGAACTGCATGCTGCACTCCTTTGCTTCAGCTCGAGACGCGGCGGTGCGAGACGACGATCGTCCCGCACCGCAGCGCTCACAAGGCCGCCCGGATTTCCCTGGCTAAGGGGCCAGGATGAAATCGGCGGCGGTTACTGTCGTCGACACCACGCCGACCAGCGTGATGGTGCCGGTGACCGTGGCTGTGCCCGGCAGCCTGATGGTGATCAACGTGTTGGCACCGCTGGCGGCTATGGTGACGTTTGCGCCAAACGTTGCCGCCGTGATTCCGATCGAGCGGATGTCCAGCCGATCTTGGCCGACGGTCGCGCTCGGCGTGGCGCCGAAGCCATTGATGGTATCGGCATCGAAACTCGCCGCAAACACGAACACGTCGGTTCCGATGGTGGGCCCAGGATTCATGATGTCATTGCCGTTCCCACCGGTGATGACGTCGTTGTCGGCGCCACCGTTGATTGTGTCGGCGCCGGCCCCGCCGTTGAGGATGTCGTTACCGGCCCCGCCACCGAGGTCGTCTGCGCCGGCCTCCCCGTTGAGGGTGTCGGCGCCAACGCCTCCGTTGAGCGTGTCGGCACCGGCCCCTCCGTTGAGCGTGTCGGCACCGCCCTCGCCGTTGATCGTGTCAGCCCCGGCCCCGCCCGTGATGCCGTCGTTGCCGTCGCCTCCGTTGATGCTGTCGATGCCCGTGATCGTCACCAGGCTGAAGTTGAGCGTGTTGGGCCCGTCCGAGCCTTGAATCGTGACGTCGCCACCGACAATTCCAACAACTCTCTCGACCTCAGTGAGCGACGTCAGGCCGATGACGGCGTTGGCTCCCGCCGCCTGGAGCTCGTCCGTGCCAGCGCCGCCATTGACGCTGTCGAACCCCTCCGCCTGGCTGAAGCGGATAATGTCATTGCCTGGGCCAGTACTAATGGCATCGTTGCCCGCGCCACCAGTGGCAATGTCGTCGCCGCCACCTGTGTTCAGGATGTCGTTCCCTGCCTGGCCAAGGACAACGTCATCCGCGGCGCCAGTGGTCAGGGTGTCGTTGCCTCCGCCGCCAGACGCGTTGTCCCTGCCAGCCGTGCCGGTGAAGGTGTCGGCCGCAGCGGTCCCGTCAAAGAGGTCACCCACGACGCCGCTCGGCGCCGAGGCGACCGACTCCAGCCTTCCTCCGCCGTCTGTGAACGAGATGATCGCCCGCAGCAGTTGACCGACTTGCGCTTGCACCGGCGTGAACTGCCGGGCAGTCGCGCCCGCGATGTTAACGAAGACTCCGGCGGCGGTCGGGGCCTGCTGCCACTGGAAGGTGAGCGAGCCCGCAACGATCGTGTCGGCATCGGCGATGGTGCCGTTCTGGACCGCCAGCTGCTCGCCTTCCTGCGGCAGCGTCTGATTCAGGAGGGGCGTCCCGGTTGGTGCGTTGTTGCCGGCCAAGACCAGCGTCAGGAACGCGGTTTCGTCGCCCGTTCGCGGCAGGCCGTCCGGCCCGTTGTTAGTCGGAAACTGGAGCTGCTCGATGTTCCGGAGCGTGTCGGTGCCGTCGTCGCCAACATTGTCGGTCACCGTCACGATGCCGCCGGCGTTTGGTCCGACGACCGTGTAGTCGGCGCGCGGGCCACTGAACCGCGCCGTGTCGATCGCGGGGGGGCCCGACTGGACCTCGGTGACGATGCTGCGGACGATCCTGATGTTACCGGGGTTGACCAAGCCGGCGAACACGTCGGCCTTGAGCGCGTGGAGGCTGTCCACCGTCCGGACGAAGTCGGTGGGGTCGGGCGTGGCGAGGTTCAGCACTCCCAGTTGAGCGTTGAGCCAGACGTCTCCATCGATGAGGTCGTTGCCGCCGCGGCCCTCGATGAGGTCGCTGCCGAGGCCACCCATGATGATGTTGCCGCCGTTGAACGTGAACCCGGGCGACGCCGCGGTGGGGCCGAGCAACGCGACGAGCATCTGGCGCAGCCCGGTGATCCGGTCGATGCCCGCGGCTCTCAGCGTGTGGTCTGGCGCGATGTCGTCTTCGCCGATGTCGGTGACGGCCACGCGATCGTCGCCACGCAGGATGTCGTTCAGGTTCCATCCTGACAGCGCCTCGGTGAGGTCGAAGCGGTCGCGAGTCTCATCGAGGTTGGGCGGCAACACCACCCGGATGCTCATGTCGGCGTCAACTGGGAGCGGGTCGCCGCGATACGTGACCCAATCGAACCCGAGCATGCCCTCGAAGCGTTCCGTCCCGAGCACGTCGCCGACCATGATGTCGTCGCCGCCTTCGGAGTCGTAGTCGTCGTCGCCCTTCCCGCCGATGAGGACGTCGTTACCACCGTTCGGGTCGTCCTGGAACTGGTTGTTCTCATCACCGACGATCAGGTCGAGCTGGGGACCGGCCTCGAGCCAGTCATCGCCGGCGCCGCCGAACGATTCTCCGCCGGAGTCGCCCGTGTAGATGACGTCGTTGCCGGGACCCCCGAATACTTCAGAGAGATCGTTGCCGGCCACGATGAAGTCGTCGCCTTCGTTACCCTGGAGAAGGTCGAACGGTCCGGCGCCGCCGCTGATGGCGTCGTTGCCCGGTCCGCCCTTGATCACGTCTTCGCCGAACAGGTCGGTGAGGATGTCGTCGCCGGCGCCGCCGATGTGCTGGTCGTTACCGGAGCCGCCTTCCATGACGTCGTTGCCGCCGTTGCCGCGCAGCGTGTCGTCGCCTTCGCTCGAGATCACGCGATCGCCAGTGACGTCGTCGCGGCCGTTGAAGACCGCATGCGCCGGGCCCGCGTACCGGATCGTGCCGTTCGGCATGCGGACCAGTTCGAGGCGCTCATCCACGTCCGGCGTGGCCGGATCGTTGACGATGGCGCAGCCGCCCGGATGCGGCACGCAACCCACCTCGCCAGGAAGCTTCTGGGCCGACAGGTTGAAGATCAGGTCGGGCCGCGAGAACACGTCGGCGGGCGCGTCGACCAGCGCAGTGTTGCGGGAAATCAACTCGACGAACGAGTTTGCTTCGAGCTGCGCCAGCAGGTTGAGACCGTCGAGCCGCTCGAGGTAGTAGAAGCGGTCGGCGTTCTGCAGGTTTTCAAGCTGCGCTTCGAACACGAACGTGAAGGTTGAGCCGAGCATCGCACCGAACGGCATGATCCTCTCGGCGAGGCCACCGATCCAGAGATCGATGTCGTTGACGCCCGAGGTCGCGGCGCCCTGGAACATGAAGTCCGGATCGTCGATCAGCTCTTCCGCCGCAGCGCGGCGCTGGGCGAGCGTGAGCGGCGGGTCCGGCGCCTGCGGATCGGTCAGCGTTGGATGCTGGCCGTAGGCCGCGATGAAGTTGATGAGCGACGCCGGGTTCCGGATGGCGAACGAGAAGTCGAACCAGTCCAGGTACGGCGTCACCGCGGAGTCGCCCGTCGCGAGGTGGAGCTGGCGGCGGACTTCATTGAGCGGCGCCACGCCTTCACTGCGGCCGCGCGCGAGGTTCAGCACGGCAAGGTCGAGCGGCAGGCCGAGGAGTCGATTGCGTACTGCTTCGGTCACGAACTCGTCGATCTCGTTGCCGACCTGGCGAGTGCCGCCCTGGAAGATGGCGCCGGCGGCCTGACCGGCCGTGAGAGTTTCGCCATCTGGGCCGCGGTTGAACTCGGCCGGGTTCAGGAAGCCGTCCAGCAGGGGGATGTCGTATTCGGTCCCGTCCGGCGCGGTGCGGGCGATCGTTTCGGTCAGCATCGAGTGGCCGAGGCGATACGTCTGGTGCGCGAACTCGGCGAAGATCGCCGGGTTGGTGTCGCTCTGGAAGTTGATGCCGTCGCCGATGAACTCGTTGATCGAGGGCACCAGCTTGCGCGCGAACTCTTCGAACACGAGGTGCTGATACTCCATCTCGGTGACGAAGCGCGCCGCCTGGAAGAGGCGCTCGCCGTAATCCCATCCCGATGCCGCGTGGGTGGTTTCCCACGCCGTCACTTCGGCGGCCGTCAGGCCAAACGCGGGGGTGTGAATCAGGGTGTCGATATTCGCCTGCAGGCGGTTGTGCTCGGCGTGGAACACCTGGTGCACCGCGGTCAGCGCGATGTTCTCGTTGCCGCGGCCGTCGCCGGTGATGAAGTGCATGTCGAGGAGCTCATCGTCATAGGTGCCGGCCTGCTGCGGCGGCGTGACCACGCCGTCGATCATTTCGCTCGCGACGAGGTCGTCATCGGCCGCCAGACCCGGCATCGGGACCGCGTGGTGCGCGATGTCGTTCAGGAACTGGTGGTTCGTCTTGGCCAGCAGGCTGCTGGCGATCGGCGTGGCGGGGTTCAGGACCACCGTGCCGCCAGCGGCGAGCATCGCCATCGGGCGGCCGTCGTTGTCGCCCCCGACGACGCGGATCAGGTGGCCGTACGGGTCGGTCACAAGCTGCGGCACGTCGTGCACGTCGCTGTCAACGAGCGTGATGCCGAGGTGTGTCAGTGCCTGCGCCTTTACTTCGTTCCAGTTGCCGATGTTGCCGTTGGCGCCGTCGATCAGCCGGCCGGTCGGGCGCGGGATCCCGCCGACGAGCGGTGGGGTCACGGGGACGAGCACGTACTCGCGCAGGACCCGCTGCGTCCACGTGACGGCGGCGTCGAAGCGC
>JALDXK010000532.1:0-4697 GCA_032155105.1 Acidobacteriota bacterium | reverse complement strand
AAGCTCGGGCTCGACCTGAAGGGCGGCGTGCACCTCGTCCTGCGCGTGATCACCGACGATGCGCTTCGGCTCGAAGCGCAGTCGACGGGCGATCGGCTGGCCGAGCAGCTCAAGACCGCCAGCATTCCGGTTGGCTCGATGACCGTCAACGGGCCGACCTCGTTCACGATCACCGTGCCGCCCGAGCAGGATGCCGCGTTCAAGGCTGCGCCGGCGGTGGCCGAGCTCGACATCAACTACGACCGCTCGTCGGGCGCGGGCGGCAGCTACACGTTCACGCTCAAGCCGAACGTGGCGGTGCAGCTGCGCGAAGACACAGTGAACCAGGCGCTGCAAACCATCGAGCGGCGCATCAACGAGTTGGGCGTCGCCGAACCGATCGTGGCGCGCCATAGCGCGGCGGATCAGATCCTCGTGATGCTGCCCGGCGTCACCGAAGTCGACCGCGCCAAGAACATCATCCGCTCGACCGCGCAGCTCGAGCTGACGCTCGTCGAGCAGGGACCGTTCTCAGACGAGGCCTCGGCGCGGCAGGCCTACGCGGGCAACGTCCCGCCCGACATCCGCATCCTGCCGGGGACGATGACCAGCGCGCCGGGTGTGCCGGCGAGCACTGGGTACTACGCGGTGCGCCGCGTGCCGGCGGTGACCGGCCGCGACCTGCGCAACGCGCGGCCGACGCTCGACGAGAACAACCGTCCGGCGGTCGGCTTCTCGCTCAACCAGGAGGGCGCGCGCAAGTTCGGCACCTTCACGCAGGCGAACATCGGCCGCATGCTCGCGGTGGTGATGGACAACCGCGTTGCCGAGGCGGCCAATATTCAAACGCGCATCGACGATGAGGGCCGCATCACCGGCAGCTTCTCATCGCAGCAGGCGCAGGACCTGTCGCTGGTGCTGCGGTCGGGCGCGCTGCCGGCGAACATGATCTATCTCGAGGAGCGCACCATCGGCCCCTCGCTCGGCGCCGAGTCGATCCGCGCCGGCATCACCGCGGCCATCGGCGGCGTGGTGCTGGTGATGGTGTTCATGCTGGTGTACTACAAGCTGGCCGGGCTCAACGCGATCACGTCGGTGCTGGTGAACCTCATCATCCTGCTCGGCGTGATGTCGTATCTCGGTGCGACGATGACGCTGCCGGGCATTGCCGGCTTCATTCTGACGATCGGTATCGGCGTCGACTCGAACGTGCTGATCTTCGAGCGCATTCGCGAAGAGCTGGCGACCGGTAAGAGCGTGAAGCAGGCGGTGGCCGCGGGCTTCGACCGCGTGTTCCTCACGATTCTCGATACGCACATCGCCTCGCTCATTTCGGCGGCGTTCCTGTTCAACTTCGGCACCGGTCCCATCCAGGGATTTGCGACCACGCTGACGTTCGGCCTGCTGGCCAACGTCTTCACGGCGGTGTTCGTGTCGCGGACCCTGTTCGAGCTCATCCTGACGCGTCGCAAGGCGCAGGCGCTCAGCATCTGACATCACATGCGTATTCTTACCAACGTTAATATCGACTGGCTGCGCTGGCGCTGGCATGCGCTGGTGTTCTCATGGGTGCTGATCCTCGGCGGCATCGGCGTGATCGCGACGCGCGGCCTGCCGCTCGGCATCGACTTCTCCGGCGGCACGCTGGTCGTGGCGCGATTCCAGCAGCCGGTGACCGAGGACGCGATTCGCAACGCCATCACCGGCAACGAGGAGATGGTCCAGCGCTATGGTGATGCGCCGAACGAATTCCAGATCCGGCTCCCGCTGATCGAAGGCGCACAGGACCTGCAGCTCGAACAGACGGCGGCGCGCCTCGTGCAGCAGCTGCAAGGGGCCAACCTCGGGGGCTTCGAGGTGCTGAGCACGGACTTCGTCGGCCCGGTGATCGGCCGCGACCTGCAGCGGCGCGGCGTCTACGCGACGCTGGCCTCGCTGGTCGGTATTGCTGTCTATATCGCGCTGCGCTTCCGCTTCAGCTTCGGCGTCGGCGCAATGGTCGCCAGCATGCATGACGTGCTGATCACGCTGTCGTTGCTGACGCTGGCCGGCTACGAGCTGTCGCTCAACACCATCGCCGCGATCCTCACGCTGGTCGGCTACGGCGTGAACGATCAGATTGTCGTGTTCGACCGCGTGCGTGAGAACCTGCGGCTGCGCAAGCGCGAGCCGATCGAGACGGTCATCAACACTGCCGTCAACCAGACCCTGCCGCGCACGGTGATCACCGCTGGCACCACGTTCCTGTCGGTGCTGTCGCTGTACCTGTTCGGCGGCGAGACGCTCGAGGGCTTCGCGTTCGCGATGCTCGTCGGCATCATCACCAGCACCTATTCCACGGTCTTCATCGCGTCGGCGATCGCGGTCATGCTCACTCCGAAGACGCACGTGCACGGCGCGGTGAAGAAGGCGGGACGGCAGGCATCGTAGGCGCGATTTGCCGGGAGCGTCGATTGGCGGAGCTTCGCTAGCATGGATCTGCTGAGCGCCGCGCTTCTCGGCATCGTCCAGGGCCTCACCGAGTTTCTGCCGGTGTCGAGCTCCGGCCACCTGATCCTGGCGCGCGCGTTTTTCGGCTGGGATCCGGGGCGGTTCGGCCTGGCGTTCGACGTGGCGTGTCACGTCGGCACCCTGCTCGCGGTGGTGGCGTTCTTCCGCGCCGACGTGGCGCGGCTGGTGGTCGCGGCGCCCGGCGCCCTGACTGGGCGCGACGGTGAGTACGAGCGGCTGGGGCGGTTGATCATCGCGGGCACGATTCCCATCGTGATCGTCGGCGGGTTGTTCGCCGACGTGATCGAGACGCGGCTGCGGTCGCCTTTGGTGGTGGCCTGCACGCTGACGATTGGGGCGATCGGTTTGCTGATCGCCGAGCGCGTTGGCCGCAAGACGCGCGAGGCGCGCGAGATCGGCTACGTGGAAGCGTTCCTGATCGGCGTGGCGCAGGCTTCTGCGCTCGCGCCGGGCATCTCGCGCTCGGGCGCGACGCTGACGGTGGCGATGCTGTTCGACGTGCAGCGCGCGTCGGCGGCGCGGTTCGTGTTCCTGATGAGCCTGCCGGCGATCATCGCCGCCGCTGCGAAGGAAACGCTGGATATGTCGGCGGTCGGCGTCGAGGGCCTGCCGGTGACGATCCTCGCGGTCGGGCTCGTCACCTCGGCGCTCGTCGGCTACCTGACGGTGAAGTTTTTCGTGCGCTACCTGGCGAACCACTCGCTGACGGTGTTCGCGTATTACCGGTTTGCGCTCGCGGCAATCACGCTGCTGTGGCTCGCTGCGAGAAGTTGACGTGATGGGATGGCTGCGGCGTAGTTTCCTCGCTGGCCTCGTCGTAACGGTGCCGCTGTTGCTCACCGTCGTGTTGCTGGTGTGGCTGTTCCGGTTCGTCGACGGCTTCGCGCGGCCGCTGTCGATCTACGTGCTGGGACGCGAGGTGCCGGGGCTCGGCGTGCTGATCACGACGGGGTTCATCCTGCTGATCGGTGCCGTGGCGACGAACGTGATCGGGCGGCGGATCCTGCAGCGCGGTGAGCGCTGGCTGCTGAACGTGCCGCTGTTCAAGACCGTGTACGCGCCCGTGAAGCAGCTGGTGGCGGCGTTTTCGCCCGACAGCGAGACCGGGTTCAAGAAGGTCGTGCTGGTCGAGGACGCGCACCGCGGGATGGTGATTGGCTTCCTGACGCGCGAGTTCACGCTCGATCGCGGCCAGGGGCCGGAGGCGATGGTGGCGGTGTACGTGCCGACCAATCACCTGTATCTCGGCGACGTGTTCGTGTACCCGAAGGCTGCGGCGCTCTATCCGGAGCTCACGGTGGAAGAAGGCATACGGATTTTTTTAACCGGAGGCATGGCGTTACCCAACGCCATCAAGAAAGTCGGCAGTCTACAGTCGACAGTTAAGAGTTGAGTCGGCAGGAGACAGTCGGCAGTCACGAGGGAGACAGACGAGGCGATGGCGATGAGGCTTATTCAACGAGTGGCCGTGGTTTTTACGCTGGCGATGTTGCTGACGCCGGCACTGCTGGCGGCGCAGCCGGAGGAGGCGGCGCACCGCCCTGGCGGCGAGATCAACATCCAGCTTCCCGACCTCAACCAGGGTGACTTCCTGGGCATGACCGGCCACCAGATCCTGCTCTCGGGCCTGGTCGTCTGCGTGCTGGGGCTGCTGTTCGGCCTGTGGACGTACACGGCGGTGAAGAACCTGCCGGTGCACCAGTCGATGGCCGACGTGTCGGCGTTGATCTATGAGACCTGCAAGGCCTACCTGATCCAGCAGGGCAAGTTCCTGCTGATCCTCGAGCTGTTCATCGGCGCGGTGATGGTCGCCTACTTCTGGCTGATCGGCCTCGAGGCCTCGCGCATCGTGATCGTCCTCCTGTTCAGCCTGATCGGCATCGCCGGCAGTTACGGCGTGGCGTGGTACGGCATCCGTATCAATACCCTGGCCAACTCGCGCACCGCGTTTGCCAGCCTGCAGGGCAAGGCCTTCGCGGTGTGCGACATTCCGCTCCGCGCCGGCATGAGCGTCGGCATGATGCTGATCTCGGTCGAGCTGCTGTTCATGCTCGCCATCCTGCTGTTCATTCCCGGTGAGTACGCCGGCGTCTGCTTCCTGGGCTTCGCGATCGGCGAATCACTCGGCGCCGCGGCGCTGCGCATCGCCGGCGGCATCTTCACCAAGATCGCCGACATCGGGTCCGACCTGATGAAGATCGTCTTCA
>JALDXK010000531.1:0-4702 GCA_032155105.1 Acidobacteriota bacterium | reverse complement strand
ACGCCGACGATCAGGCTGTTGCCGCCGACGAACAGCGTCAGCAGCACCTGGTTGATGATGTCATCCTGCCCGACGATCAGTTTCTTCAGCTCGGTGATGATCCGGTCGCGGCCCACTTTCATCCGGTCGGCTAGAGCCACATCATCCGGAGTGTTCATCTCGATGGTGTCCAAAAAACGCTCCCTTCGCAGACTTCACGATTCTCGCGGTCCTGGGTCCTGGGTTATGGGTCTTGCTCAAGTCCCAAGCCCCAAGCCCCAAGTCCCTAGTGCGTCATCGCATACACGACATAATTCACGCCGAACTTGTACGCCTCGTTCGACAAATCCACCGGCACGTAGCCGGTATCCGAGAACTCCCACAACTCACCAAGATCGTGGTTGTAATTGGCAATCGCCATCAAGCGTTTTCGCGGGTCGTTGTCTTCGAACAGGCCGTGCCATTCGGGGATCCCGTAATACCCAGGCACCTCGTCCAGCGAATTGATTTCGAAAAAAGAGTGAAAAATCGGGTGGCTGGCGTCCAGCCGCTGCCACGCCAGCTCCGGCAGCACGCGTTTCATCTGCGCGATCAGGTTGTACATGTGGTCTTCGCGAAAGTCGTCGAAGATCACGAACCCGCCCTTCTGCATGTAGGCGCGCAGGCCCTCCATCTCGGCGTCGTCCATGGTCCAGAAGCCGGGCTCCGACATGTACGCGATCGGAAACAGCGCCAGCTCGGGATCGTCGAGCGTGCGGATGTTGCCCTGGTCGATGAAGGTCCTCAGGAACGTGAGCTCGCCGAGGATCTTGAGGAAGTTGAAGTCTGCGCGAGGAAAGTCGTGTGCCCACGGCGGTTCGCGGCGGAAATCGAACCGGCCCCCGGCCAGGCCCGCGCCGCCGCCATACCGGATGCGCGTGAACGAAAACCGGCCGTCGTAATCGGCGGCGGTCGGTTCCACGGCGGCGGGCCGCCGGCGCTCACGCCCGAACCATCTACCTTCGCCTTGCTCGAAATCCGCCAGGGCTTCCACCTTCGCCAAGGCTACGGTGGACAAGCCGGTGGACAGGCCCGCGCACGCGATCACGATCGCAATGACAGTGGCGGCTTTAGGCGAGGCCGACGACACGCCGGTACCCCCATTCCGCGCACAACAGGCCCACCAGCAGCATCAGCACGATCGGCATGTGCCACAAGTCGTGCTCTTCAACGCTGGTCACGCCGCGCCCGGTATAGCGCAGATCGTCGGCGAGCGACTCGACGTAATTGGCTTCGTAGAAACGGCCGCCGGTTTCTTCGGCAATACGCCGCAGCGTGCCGGCATGCATCGTCGCGTCGAAATACTCGGCGTCGCCCGGCGCGGCGCGGAAATGCGTCACCGCGCTGCCCACGGTCTTGCCGCCGCGCGTCGCGTCGAGGCGCGCTTCGTACCATCCGGGCGCCTTCGTCGGAATCGTGGCGGAGTATTCGCCGGGATGTTCGCCGTCCCACGACATCGGCACGTCGACGACCGCGCCGTCCGGTCCGGTCACGGTCACCATCACCGACGCATCGTTCAGCTCGACGAACGAGGGATCGACCACGCTCGCCGTGAGCATGGCGGCTTCGCCGGGCTCGACACGCTCGCTGGTGAATGACGGCTCGACCTGATCGGGCACGCCGTCGACGAGCCAGCGCAGCAGCTGGCGCCAGAAGTTCTCGTGCGTCAGGTCCTCGACGGCCATCGTCGAATGCATCTGCCACATCCACGAGTCCTGGGGCAGGAACGCGAAGGTCTTGCCGCGCCCGTAGCGCTGGTAGGCCAGCATCGGCCGCTCGGCACGCGATTCGTCGGTGCCGGTGAGCAAGACGGTGGCGCCCGGCTTCACCGCCGTGATCTTGTTCACCGCGGTGACCACCGGCAGGCTCGCCCACTTCTCGAGCGACGCGGCTTCGGTCGGCCCCAACTGCGTCACCGCCGTGGCCATTCCCGCGCGCGTCGGCTTCACGTTCAACCGCGTCACGGTGCCCTTGGGCTGGACGGTATTGCGATCGAGTACGATCGGCAGCACGTCGGCCACCGCGGTGCCGGCGTAGCCGCCTTCGGCAAACGAGCGCGGGCCGCCGAGCATCAACAGCCCGCCGCCGCGCTTGTCGACGAATTCCGCGATCATGCGCAGCTGATCGCCGGTGAGCGCGGCCGCCTCGAGACTGCCGATGATCAGTGCGCGGTACGAGAACAACTCTTCGCGCGTCTTCGGAAATCCCGCCACCAGTTCATCGGGGCCGTCGACGCCCTGCCGCAGGTACTTGTTGTCGGCGGTGCGAATCAGGCTGGTGACGATGACGTTGTCGCCTTCGGGAATGGCGCGGCGGATGAACTTGTACTCGAAGCGCGGCTCGCCTTCGAAGTAGAGGATCTTCTCCTTGCGGTCGCGGACGTCGATCAACGCTTCGCGCGCGTTGTTCTCGACCACCAGCTCGCCTTCCTGCGGCGAGACGCGGAAGCGCAGCACGCGCGGGCCGGCTTCGTTCACGGTGAAGCGGACCGGCACCGAGGCCGGTGTGCCGGCATCGGGCAACGCCACTTCCTGCGTGCTGACCAGCGTGCCCTCGTCTTCCACGTCGAGCGTCACCTTCTGCCCGTCGAAACCCGACTGCGACAACACGACGTCGACCATCAGCGTGGTGCCCTTGAGCGCGGTTTTCGGCGTCGCGACACGGCCGACCTGGATGTCTTTCGAGAGCGTCTCGCGGCCGACGCCGATGGTGAACACCGGCAGCGTTTCGGCCTTGAGCCCGAGCAGCGCCTCGCCGAGCGCCGCGTCGGCCGTGTCGGCGCCGTCACTCACCATCACGAGGCCGGCCACCGGCAGGCCCGCCAGTTCCTGGCGTACGCCAGACAACGCCGCGCCAAGCCGCGACTGCGATCCGCTGAACGTGAGGTCGCTGGCCTGCGTCGTGCGCGTGGGTGCCGACGAGAAGCGGAACGTGCGCACGGTGAAGCGATCCGAGAGCGTCTTGAGGAGGCCGGCGTCGTTGGCGCCGAACTGCTCCTTCACGAAGTTGGCCCGCGGCTGGCCGTCGACGTCGGCGATCTGCATGCTGCGCGAATCGTCCAGCAGCACGCCGATGAAGTTCTGCTGGGCCACCGCAGCCTTGACCACCAGCAGCGGACGGAACAGGCAGACCAGGATGATGGCGAGGATGGCGAGCCGGATGCCCGCCAGCGCCACGCGATCGCGCGTGCGCCCCTTGCCCGACCGGTAGGCGACGATCGCGAGCGCGGCGCCGACTCCGACCAGGACCGCCGCGACGTACGACCCCGTGGTCGGCGCAAAGCGGTATTCGCCCTGGCTGAAGACCACGGGCGACAAATCGAAGAAGAATCGGAAGATGGCGTCGAGCACGGGAATTTCTCCGGATTCTACGTCAGACGCGGGACGCAGGGGGAAGGCTTGTCGTGAAAGGTGTGTGGCAGGGACGAACCGGATCTGTGCTGTTGGCGCGGAATGGCCATTTGATAGGATCGCCCAAAGGATCTGACAGCCATGCTTGCTACGTTCCCTATCACGAAAACTTCTGCGTCGCGCCTCACGCCCGAGCTTCGCGATAACTCGCCGTTCGGGGCGGTGTTCAGCGATCACATGCTCGTGTCCGAGTACGCGAACGGCCAGTGGGGTGAGCCGCACATCCTCCCCTACGGCGCGCAGCCGATGGCCGCCGCGCCGCTCGTGGCGCATTACGGGCAGGGCATCTTCGAAGGCTTCAAGGCGTTTCCGCGGCCGAACGGCGGCGCGGTGGTGTTCCGCCCGCAGGCCAACCACGCGCGCATGAACAAGACCTGCCAGCGCATGGCCATGCCGGAGATTCCGGAGTCGATCTTCGTGGACGGCACGCTCGCGCTGGTGCAGCTCGATCGCGGCTGGATTCCCGAGAAAGAGAACAGCGCGCTGTACGTGCGTCCGGTGATGTTCGCCACCGATGATCAGCTCGGCGTGCGGCCGTCGGCGACGTTCCGGTTCGTGATCGAAACCTGCCCGAGCGCGCCGTATTTCTCCGGCTCGGTGGACCTCGTCGCGGAAGACACCTACGTGCGCGCGTTTCCCGGCGGCACCGGCGCCGCCAAGTGCGGCGGCAACTACGCGGGCAGCATGCTCGCCGCGCTCGAAGCGCAGAAGAAGGGCTTCCACAACGTACTGTGGCTCGACGGCATCGAGCGGAAGTACGTGGAAGAGGCCGGCCTGATGAACGTGATGTTCGTGATCAACGGCGCGGTCGTCACGCCGCCGCTGGGCGGCACCATTCTGCCGGGCATCACCCGCGACAGCGTGCTCACCTTGCTCGGCGACCTCAAGGTGCCGATCGAAGAGCGCCGCATCACCATCGACGAAGTGTTCGACGCGCACGCGAAGGGCTCGCTGCAGGGAGCGGCCGGCGTCGGCACGGCGGCGGTGATCGCGCCGATTGGCCGGTTGAGCCACAAGGGACGTGAGATCACGGTGCCGGCGATGACCGCCGACAACCCATTGATGCGCGCAGGAGCCGAACTCGAGGGCATTCGCTCAGGGAAGATTGCTGACCGCCACGGCTGGCTCGTATCGATCTAGCCCAATGCCTTACTTCGCCTTGACCTATGACGTCGTCGAGGACTTCGTCAACCAGCGGACGCCATTCCGGCCCGCGCACCTCGAGGAAGTGCGCCAGGCACAGGCACGTGGCGAGTTGATCATGGCCGGCGCGC
>JALDXK010000530.1:0-4705 GCA_032155105.1 Acidobacteriota bacterium | reverse complement strand
GTTCGGTACTCTAGTGTGTCAGAACTCACCGCCGCTCGTCGGCTGCAGCGGCCTGTTAGGCCGTGATCTGCTCGTACGAGAACTGTGGGATGTTTGTTCGTTGTGACGCGTGCTCAACGGTGATGGAGCAGATGTTGCCGTTGGCGTCGACGTCGAGGACGGTGTTCTCATCGAGGTCACGCGTTTCGGCGACTGGTCGATCCTTGAACTCAATCAGCAGCGTGTCGGTGTCAGTGAAGTAGCGAATTCTCATGGCTTGAACCCACGATCAAAGAATGCGTTGTGCACCGTCTCTCCGTCAGAGAGGAGGACGACTCGAAGGTACTTCCCTTCGGCTTCCGGAACCGCCACCCACCTCCGCATGCGCCCATCAGCAGCCCCGCTGACACGCTGTAGTGGCACGCAGATGGAAGACTCCGTATCCTCCTCCGTGCGCGCCGTGACTAGCATTCGTGAAGGAGCTAGAAGATCGTCCCGATCGCCTGCTGCGCAAACTCGATGACGCGCGTGGGCAGGACGCCCAGGTAGAGCACGGCGAGCATCGAGAACACCAGGCCGACCATGGCGAGCTGCGGCACCGGCGGCGGCACAGGACGCGCGTCGCGTTCGGTCATGTACATCATCACCACGATGCGCAGGTAGAAGAACACGGACACCACGCTTGACAGGAAGCCGATGATCGCCAGGCCGTAATAGCCCGAGCCGATTGCCGCCGAGAAGATGTACCACTTGGCGATGAAGCCCGCCGTGGGCGGGAAGCCGCCGAGCGACAACAGGAAGAACGTCATCAGCGCGGCCAGCACCGGGTGCGTGTGAAACAGGCCGGCGTAGTCGCGCAGGTCGTCGTTGGCCCGCTCGCGCGAGCCGAGCAGCGCGATCACGCCGAAGGCGCCGAGGTTGGTCAGCGCGTAGGCCGCCAGGTAGAACAGGATCGCAGCCTTCCCCACTTCGTTGCCGGCCACGAGGCCGGCCAGCAGGTAGCCGCCATGCGCGATGCTTGAGTACGCCAGCATCCGCTTCAGGTTGGTCTGCGCCACACCGATCACGGTGCCGACCACCATCGTCAATGCGGCAATCCACCAGATGACCGGCGCCCAGTCGGCAATCATCGGGTCGAGGCCCTTGAGGAACACGCGCACCAGCGCCGCCACTGCCGCCGCCTTGACGCCGGTGGACATGAAGCCCGTGACCACCGCGGGCGCGCCTTCATATGCGTCCGGCGACCACATGTGGAACGGCACCGCAGCCACCTTGAACGCGAAGCCGACGATCAGCATGCCGATGCCGAGCAGGATCAGCGGGTTGCCGCTCATTGACTGCGCCGCAATCCGCGTCGACAGTTCGTCGATGTTGGTGGTGCCGGTGGTGCCGTAGAGGAACGCGATGCCGTAGAGGAAGAACGAGCTGGCGAAGGCGCCGAGCAGGAAGTACTTGAACGCCGCCTCGGTGCTCTGCTGCTGATCGCGCCTGATGCCGGTCAGGATGTAGACCGCGATCGACATCGTCTCGAGCGCGAGGAAGATCACCAGCAGATCGGTGGCCTGCGCCATCAGCATCATGCCGAAGATCGCAAACAACAGGGTGGCGTAGTACTCGCCGGCGGGCAGCCGGTCGCGCTCGACCGTGCCGGCCGAGAACACCACGGTCAGGATGCCCACGACCACGAGCACCAGGTTCACGAACAGGCCGAAGTTGTCGCCGGTGACGGCGCCGAAGCTCTCGGTGTTGCGATCCCACAACAGCACCGACGCGATGCCGGCGCCAACCAGGCCGATGATGGCGAGGCCGCCAATCGGCATCTTTTCACCGCGGCTGCGAAACGCCTCGGCGAGCAGGACCACGAGCCCGGCCAGCGCCACGCAGATCATGGGGATGACCGCATCGAATTGACTGCTGATCATCGTCCACCTCCGCCAAGGCTACGGTGGACAGGGTTCACCTCAACGCTGGCCGGCTGCGGCCGCGCGTCGGTGGTCCGGGGCGCAGGCGCGGGGCGCTTGGGACTGGGCGCCTTCGCTTTCGGGCGCGCCGAATACGGAATCACCGCTTCCACCTGCAGCGGCTGCCGCGACTGCACGCGATCGACGATGCGCTGCACGGCGGGCTCCATCGGCTTGAGGAACACGTTCGGGAACACGCCCATCGCGATGGCGGCGGCGGCCAGCGGGCCGAGAATCGCCCACTCGCGGAACGACAGGTCGGGCAGGCCCTTGTTGTGGTCGTTGGTGACCTTACCGTAGAACACGCGCTGGAACATCCACAACATGTACACCGCGGAGAGGATCACGCCGAGCGCGGCAATCACCACGAAGCGCGGATCCCACTTGAAGGCGCCGAGCATGATCAGGAACTCGCCGATGAACCCGTTCATGCCGGGCAGTCCGATCGACGACAGCGTGATGATCAGCATCACCGCGGTGAGCCGCGGCATCACCGACTTGAGGCCACCGAACTCGCTGATCAGCCGCGTGTGTCGGCGGTCCGACAGCATGCCGACGATGCAGAACAGCGCGCCGGTGCTGACGCCGTGGGCGAGCATCTGGTACGACGCGCCCTGGATGCCCTGCATGTTGACGGCGGCAATGCCGAGGATGACGAAGCCCATGTGGCTCACCGACGAGTAGGCCACCAGCTTCTTCATGTCGGGCTGCACCATCGCCACCAGCGCGCCATAGACGATGGCGATCACCGACAGCGTGGCGAGGAGCGGCGCGAAATACAGTGCTGCCTCCGGGAACAGCGGGAAGGCGAGACGGATCAATCCGTAGCCGCCCATCTTCAGCATCACGCCGGCCAGGATCACCGAGCCGGCCGTCGGCGCCTGCACGTGCGCGTCGGGCAGCCAGGTGTGGAACGGGAACAGCGGCACCTTGATCAGGAACGCCAGCGCGAACGCGAGGAAGAACCAGTACTGCGTGCCCTGCGGGATGGTCAGCTCGTAAAGCTTCAGCAGGTCGAAGCTGTATTCGCCGGTCGCCGACTGGTGCAGCCACGACAGGCCGATGATCGCTACCAGCATCAGCACGCTGCCGGCCATCGTGTAGAGGATGAACTTGATCGCCGCGTAGATGCGCTGGTCGTAGCCCCAGATGCCGATCAGGAAATACATCGGGATCAGGACGAAGTCCCAGAACACGTAGAACAGGAAAATGTCGAGGGCGCAGAAGACGCCGATCATCGACGCCTCGAGCAGCAGCATGAAGATCGAGAACTCCTTGATCTTCTTGTCGATGCCGTGCCACGACGACAGCAGCGCGATCGGCGTGAGGAACCCGGTCAGCACCAGCAGCATCAGGCTGAGGCCGTCGATGCCGACGTAGTACTCGATGCCGAACTGCGGGATCCACGAGGCGCGCTCCACGAACTGGAATTCCGGCGCCGATGCCGAGGCGTCGAAGCCCGCCCACAGCACGAGGGTGACCGCGAAGGCGACCATCGAGATGGCGAACGCGAGGTTGCGGATCAGCCCGTCTTTCGAACCGTCGCGGTTCGGAATCGCGAGCAGGATCAGCGAGCCGATGATCGGCGTGGTGATGGCGAGTGTGAGGAGTCCAATCACTGCGCTATCTCCACAAGTAGTAGGCGAGGATGGCCACCGCGCCCATGAACGTCGACATCGCGTAGGTCTTGACCGACCCGTTCTGCAGCAGCCGCATCACGATGCTGAAGCCGCTGACCAGGTAGCCAGCGCCGTTCACCGCGCCGTCGATGATCTTCACGTCGAAGCCGCGCCACAGGCCTTCGGTGGAGGTCACCTTGATCGGCTGTATCACGGTGGCGTCGTAGACTTCGTCGACGTAGTACTTGTTCAGCAACAGCCGATACAGGCCGGGATAACTCGCCGCCATCCGATCGGGCACCTCGCGGTGCCACAGCCAGAAATAGGTGGCCAACCAGATGCCGAGGAAGGCGATGAGCGACGACACGCCCATCAGCGTCAGCTCGAGGCCGGTGTGGTCCCCCGCCTCGGCGGCCTCCGCCGGCTCGCAGTTCTCAAGCGCCAGGCCGGCCAGCTCGCCAGTGGTCACCGGGGCGCCGCAATTGGTCGCGTTGAAAGCCGGTTCGAGCCACGCGCCTAGAGAGTTATGCCCCCCCAACGCGTGCGGTACACCGATGTAACCGGCGAGGATTGATCCCAATGCGAGAATGATCAGCGCCGTGGCCATAGGCCAGGGGGCATCGTGAAGGTGCGTACCGTGCGTACCGTGCGTACTGTGCGTAGGGTGCACTGGTGCCGGGTGCGCGGTGCCGGGTGCCGGGGTGGGTGCCGGGTGCGCGGTGCCATGTGCCAAGGCAGGTGCCGAGTGCCCGTGCCCAGCGTGCCCGGTGCCGAGTGCGTGCCCGGTGCCGGGTGCGTGCGCGTCGCCGTGTGCCGCGATCACGCCGTGGAAGCGTTCCTCGCCGTGGAAAGTGAGATGGACCAGCCGGAACATGTAGGTCGCGGTCAGCAGTGACGTGATCGCGCCTATCCCCCACAGGATTTGGTGCCCGTGCAGGAAGCTCTCGAACAGGATTTCGTCCTTCGAGAAGAATCCGGACAACAGCGGCACGCCGGCGATGGCCAGCGACGCGATGAGGAATGTCCAGTAGGTGATCGGCAGGTGCTTCTTCAGGCCGCCCATGTTGCGGATGTCCTGCTCGCCGTGCAGGGCGTGAATCACCGCGCCCGAGCCGAGGAACAGGCAGGCCTTGAAGAACGCGTGCG
>JALDXK010000529.1:0-4705 GCA_032155105.1 Acidobacteriota bacterium | reverse complement strand
GGTGCTGCTGGAGGCGATCCGCCACGCCATCGAGCGCAGCCGCGACGCCCTGCGCGAAGAGTCGGAGATGCAGGTACTTCGCGCCCGCTACGTCTCGCTCACGCCGCGCGAGCGTGAAGTGATGACGCTGGTGTGCCGCGGGTTGTTGAACAAGCAGGTCGGCGGTGAACTCGGTATCAGCGAGATTACCGTGAAGGCGCATCGCGGCCAGCTGATGCGGAAAATGCAGGCCGATTCGCTGCCAGGTCTCGTCACGATGGCGGCCAGGCTGGGCGTGCCAACCGGTCAACCGTCGTAATCGTGCCCTAACGAAAAGGAATCTCGACCCGGATGACGGTGCCACGGCCGGGTGCCGTCTCGAACTCGAACTTCCCGTTCAGCTGACCCGCGCGTTCGCGCATCGTGATCAAGCCCAGGCCACCTGACGTACTCAACAGGTTGCGATCGAATCCGACGCCATCGTCGCCAACGGTGAGTGTCACCACGCCCGCCGATCGCGCCAGGCCGACGGTGATGTGCTTGGCGTGCGCATGTTTCGCGGCGTTGCCGAGCGCTTCCTGCATGATGCGGAACAGGGCGAGCGCCGCGCCGCGCGACAGGTCGCGGACGGCGTCGTCAGCGACGCATGCGACCGGGATGCCGGAACTGGCGCTGAACTGCTCGCAGTAGCCGCGGACCGCCTGGGGTAGTCCCGCCTCCTGCAGGATCGGCGGGTGCAGGTCGTGCGACAGCCGGCGGATATCGCTGCCGACCTCGACCAGCTTGTCCGAGATCTTGTCGAGCGTCGGTCTCGCCTCCGAATCATCCGGGATGCGGCGCTTCGCGGTGCCGATCATCATCGTCATCGCCAGCATCTGTTGCATCACGCCGTCGTGGAGCTCGCCGGCAATCCGGATCCGCTCCTGCTCCTGCGCTTTCATCAATCGTTCGTTGAGGGCACTGATTTCACGCTGATGCTTCTCGACGATGCGGAGGCGGATGCGATGCGCCGACCACACCATCGTGAGGGCGATGCCAACTGCAAGCGCCAGGAACCACGTGGTCTGGTAGTACGCCGGTGCAATCGTGAACGGCACGCTGGCGCCGGCGTCGTTCCAGACGCCGCTGTTGTTGGCGGCAATCACCCGGAAGCGGTAATCCCCCGGGCGCAAGTCTGAATAAAACGCCTGCCGGCGCGTGCCGACATCCTGCCAGCCGCGATCGTGGCCTTCGAGCTGATAGCGAAACTGCATTCGCTCAGGAGCGACCAGGCTGAGCGCGGTGTAATCGATCTGTAGATCGCGTGTCAGCGGCGGCAGCTGCACAACGGCCTTCGCGATCGATTCCGTATCGTAGGTCTTGCGGTCGGCCACGATCTGTTCGATATGCACGATGGGCGCGAGCGTGTTGAACGGGAGGTGATGCGGATCGACGACGCCGATCCCATTCGGAGTGGCGAACCACAGTCGTCCGTCAGGCAGCCGCGCCGCCGCCGGGGTGAAGCCGATCGCGACTGACTGGGTCCGGACCCCCTCCGCACTATCGAAGACGGTGCTCGTGACGGCCCGATGGGAATCGGTCACCCACGCCTCTAACTCGGCCGAACTGATTCGCACCAATCCGCATGGCATCAACAACCAGAGCGCACGATCCGCGTCGGTGATCGTCCAATGCACCGCGTCGCATGGCAGGCCATGGACCGTCGTCATCGTGGCGATGCGATCGTCCGTGATGCGGCTCAGGCCGGTGGCCGTCGCGGCCCAGACCGCGCCGTTCTGATCAAGTCGCAGATCTGAGACGCGTCCTGCGCCGAGCCCGTCGGTCGTGGCGAACGCCGCGTCGATCGCGCCATTCTTCAGAAACGCAACCCCTCCCTTGTGGAAACCAATCCACAGACCACCCCGCGCGCGATCGGCAGCGAGTGCATTCGCGTGATCGTCGCGCCCCAACGCCGTCCACGGGATAGTTTCGATCACTTCATCTCCGCGCAGGTGTATCAGCCCCCGATCGTGATCGTTGATCCAGAGCTCGCCCGCGCGTGGTTCGACGATGTTGTAGACGACCCTCGTCGATAGCGAAGGCAGCGGAACGAACCGGCCGCTGCCGAACGCGGCAATGCCGCCCATCGTCGACACGAGGATTCTTCCCGTGCTGTCTTCGAACAGGCTGGCGACGCGGTTGTCCGGCAGTCCTTCACCGGTTCGATAGATTACCGGCCGCCCGTCCTGCCATCGCGTCACCCCATCCGGAGCCCCAACCCACACACTTCCATCGCGTGCCGGCAAGACGGCGAACGCGGCGTCGGTCGGTGACCCCTGGATCTTTGACACGGTGGCGACTGCCGGCTCGCGAAACCGATGGAGCCCTTCGTTCGTCCCGACCCAGACATTGCCTTCGCGATCCTCGAACAGTGCGCCGACCCAGTCACTGGAAAGGCCGTCCAGCCGCGAGAACTGATCCGTCCGTCCCTGGTGCACGTGTATCAGGCCCCGGTCGGTCGTGCCGATCCAGAGGCCCTTCTGGCGATCGAGCAGGAGCCGCTGGGCATTGAACGGCGAATCGACGCCTGGAATCGGATACGGAACGAGCGCATCGCCGGCCAGCTGCCGGATCCCTCCGAGCGTGGCGATCAACAGCGTGCCGTCGGCGCCCCTGAGCAGATCGTTCACGCTTCGCGTCGGCATCACATAGTTGGCGGCAGGACGAGGCGTCCATCGCCAGAGCCCGCTTGCGGCTCCCACCCAGAGCGTGTCGCGCTCCCCGAACGAGGCGTACACGCCGTTGCCCAAACGACCGTCTTGGCCGTCACACTCGACGGTGGTGCCGATCGCGCAGAGCCGTGCGGTTGGGACGGCAACGCTGCCTGCCCACACGGTGCCGTGGGCGCCTTCGATCAGCGAACCAACGCTGTGCCCTGCGAATTCCGGGTACGAGACCAGGCGGCCATCCTTCCAACTGGCGAGTCCGGCGGCGCTGCCGATCCACAACCGCCCGTCACGCGTGACCAGCAGTTTAGAGATTTCCGCGCCGGCGAGCGTCTCATCCGCCCGCCAACGCACCGCTTTCACGCCATCAAATCGGAGGAGGCCCGATTCGGTGCCGATCCACAGATACCCGTCTGGTGTCTGGGCGATTGACATCACCTGGCTGCTGAGAAAGCCTTCGCCAATCTTCCACGCGGTGTGCACGTACTGTTCGATGTGGAGCGCAGGGTTCAGCGCGGACGTGGGGCTGTCACACGCCAGTGCAATGGCCAGGCACGCGATCGCTCGACGCAAGCTCATCGGAATGGAACCACCACTTTGATGGTCGTGCCGCGCCCGGACGCGCTGTTGAATTCAAACTTCCCGTTCAACTGGCCGGCGCGTTCGCGCATCGTGATCAGTCCGAGACCACCTGACGTGGTCAGACGGCTGCGATCGAAACCGACGCCGTTGTCGGATACGGTCAGCGTCACTTCATCGGCGGCCCGCGATAGGCCGACGGCAATCCGCGTCGCCTGCGAATGTTTCACGGCGTTCGCGAGCGCTTCCTGGACGATCCGGAACAGCGCCAGCGCAGCGCCACGCGACAGATCGTGAACGCGTGGGTCGGCGTCACACACGATTGGAATGCCGCAACTGGGCTCCGGTCCTTGGTAGGACGTCAGCCTGCCATCCCTCCAGGACGCCAGCGCCCTGTAGGTGCTGATCCACAACGCCCCATGGCGCGTCACCGTGAGGGAAATAATCCGATTCGAGGGCAGCGCCTCACCTGATGGCGGCTGCCACGGCGTCGCCTTGATGCCGTCGAATTTCAGGAGTCCGTCGCCGGTTCCCAGCCAGAGGTAGCCATCCGGAGTCTGGGCAATTGCCACAACCGCGCCCGGGAGAGATCCGTCGCCGACTCGCCAGGCGGTATGGGCGTACTGCGACACATCCAGGCGCGGGTTCAACGCAAAAACGATCGGACACCACACCGCAGCGAGCAACACGGAGGCTGCAAAGGACGCGACGCGCGCGGCTTTCCCCATCGCTGCGAAGTCTATGCTCGCCGTCTCAAAACACGAACCGCAGAATCACCTGCGCGGCCCGCGGCAACTGCCGTTGGCGGCCCTGTCTGAACAACGGGCTGAACATCTGAGCGCCACCCTGCTCGATCAGATAGAACGCGTCGTGGTTGATGACGTTGAAGATCTCGATAGCCGGCTCGATGCGGCGGTCGCCCAAACGAAAGTCCCTGCCAACCCGCACGTTCCAGATGTGCAGCGAGGGCAGCCTGAACTGGCCCTCGTCCCGAGTCGGATGCGCAAAGCGAATCGTCGTCGCCAGCGGGTTCGAGACGACACGGCCGCTGGACAGGGTGACGGTCGACGGACCGAAGCGCGGATCCGGGGCATCCGCACGCGTGAGGATCGGACCGGACCAGAGGCCGGTTTGGAAAGTGTAATTGGTGGCGAGCACGACGTCCCATGGGCCACGGTAGTTGGCTCCGAGCCTGATGACGTCGTCGACCGCCTGTGCCTGCTGTCCGCTGAGAATGGGACTGCTCGACAGGCTGTTGTGCGACTCGAACGTGCTCGTGACCGACCCGAGCCCTTTGCTGTTATCAAACGCGTCCGGTTGAATGAACGACGCGGGGTCGTTCGGTTGCCATGTGCCGGCGAGGTGACGCCATTGATGGGTGTAACTGGCGATGGCCTGGACGCGTTCGGTCTGCTTCGTCACCAGCAGCTCGGCAAACGTGT
>JALDXK010000528.1:0-4705 GCA_032155105.1 Acidobacteriota bacterium | reverse complement strand
CCGACGATCTCGGACTGATGAACGCCGTGCATCGTGCCTACACGCTGCGCACGCGTCCCGACGCCAAGCGACTGCGCAAGCTCGGCGAAGCCTGGCGTCCGTACCGCTCGGTGGCGTCCTGGTATCTCTGGGCGAGCCTGACGAAGTAATCCCGCGGCAGCTCCCCCACCTGAAGGTGGGGGCTATTTGATCGCCACCGTCAGGCGCACCTGTGCGCGGATCTCGATCTCGCCCGCTTCAACAGGCGTCGGCGTGTCGGCCATCTTCATCATCATCGCCCGTTCCATCATCGGCTGAGGCCTGCCCCCGCCGACAAAGGATTCCTCGATGCGCAGGATGCGATCGACGCTGCGCTTGGCGCCGGCGGCCACGGCATTCGCCTTGGCCATCGCGTTGGCCACCGCGGCCTTCAAGGCTTCCTGTTCGATGCTCTCGCGGGCTTTGACGTCGAAGCGCAGCCCGTGCATGGTCGTGGCGCCCGCGCCGACCGCTGCGTCGAGCACGTCCCCCAGCCGCGCGAGATCGTCGACGCGCACTTCGATGGTGTTGCGCGCCACGTAGCCACGTAGCGTCTGCTTGCCGTCCCGATAGTCGAACTCCATCTGCAGATCGACGCCGATGGTCTTGATGGCGTCCTTCTGAATCCCGAACGAGGCGAGCTTCTGCTGCACCGCGGTCATCAGCTCCGCGTTGCGGGCCTGCGCCTCTTTCGAATTCTTCGATCGGCTCTCGGCGCCAATCCGCACCCACGCCTGGTCGGGAGTGGCCTTCACGACGCCGTCGCCGGATACGACGACCGATGGCGGTTCAGCAGGTGACGGTTGCGCGAAGACCGGCCCGCACGCGAGGAGGATGACAATGAAACTGAACAGTATGGACTTCATGATCCCAGACTAGCACTCGGCACCTACCCCTTCGCACGAGGCACCAGGCATCCCACCCTTTGGCACGAGGCACCAGGCACCAGGCACCGACAAGGAGTGCCTAAGTGCTTCCGTCGTCCGAATAGACCACGCGGAAGCCGATGCTGTAGGCGTAGGTGTCGGGCGGGACCTTGTGACGATGCGCGCAGCGCAGCTGATCGACGTCGTGCGTGACCCACGAGCCGCCGCGGACCACGCGCAGGTTACCGCTGCCGGGGCCGCGCGGGTTTGTACGCTCCTCGGCGCGATACGCATCAGCGCGATACCAGTCGGCCACCCATTGCCAGACGTTGCCGGCCATGTCGTAGAGCTGCAGGCCGTTTGGGGCGTAGCAGCCGACGGGCCGCGTGCCGCGATGGCGCTTGAGCGCGGGATCGGGCAGGAAGTTCGCGCGCGAGGCGTCGACATCGTCACCCCACGGATACCGCGAGCGATCGAGGTCGCCACGCGCGGCGCGTTCCCACTCGGCCTCGGTCGGCAACCGCACGAGACGGCCGATGCGGCCGCTCAACCAGCGGCAGTAGCTGGTGGCATCGGCATGCGTGACGAGCGTCACGGGATGCCGCGCGCGTTCGCGCGGCGGATCGCCGCTGCGCCAGATATACGGCGCGGCCAGCTCGCGAAACGACGATTCCTGCGTGGGGGTGACAAACAGCGGCAGGTCGCGCACGCCGGGCGCGCCGTGGCCGGTCTCCCTGGTGAACTCGGCGTACTGCTCGACGGTAACCGGGTGGGCCGAGGCGTAAAACGCATCGACGTGTACCCGGTGAGTAGGCCGCTCGTCTTCCGCGCCATCGTCCGACCCCATCGAGAACTCTCCCGACGGGACGCGAACGAAGCGAGGGATAGGATCCTCCCGCATCCAGACGACTAATATAATCTGCGCCCATGAAGCTCGAACGGTTCGAGATGGAACGCATGCAATCCACCTACGAAAACCTGGTGGAGTTCAACCTGTCGGAGAGCGGTGTTCGGCCGCTCACACCCCGCGAACTGGTGGAAGACACAGACGGACTCGAAGGTCTGCTGGATCAGCCGTTGGTGTATTCGCAATCCAACGGCACCGTCGACCTCCGCCGCGCGATCTCGGCCATGTATCCAGGCACGGGCATCGAGCACATCGAAGTTACCAACGGCGGCTCCGAAGCGAACTTCATTACCACCTTCAACCTGATCGAACCGGGCGACGAGGTGGTGATGCTGGTGCCGAACTACATGCAGACGTGGGGGCTGTGCCGGGCGTTCGGCGGCACGATCCGCGAATGGCGGCTCGTCGAGGATCGCGAGGCCGGCCGCTGGCGGGTCGATCTCGATGCGCTCGACGGCCTCGTGACGTCGCGCACCAAGCTAATCGTGATCTGCAACCCGAACAACCCGACCGGCGCGCGACTGACGGCGGCGGACCTCGACGCGATTGCGCGAGCCGCGGATCGGCAGGGCGCGTGGATCCTCTCGGACGAGGTGTATCGCGGCGCCGAGCTCGACGGCCAGGAAACCTCGTCGATGTGGGGCCGTTCCGCGCGCGCGATCGTCACGAGCGGCCTGTCGAAAGCCTACGGTCTGCCGGGACTGCGCATCGGCTGGATCGTCGCGCCGCCGGCGCTCATCGCGTCGCTGTGGTCGTACCACGATTACGTCACGATCGCCCCCGGGGCACTGAGCGATCGGCTCGCGCGCGTGGCGCTGGCGCCGGAACGCCGTCGGCGGCTGTTCGAGCGCACCCGCGGCATCCTGCGCCGCAACCTGCCGCTCGTCGAAGAGTGGCTGCGCGACGCCGGCGGCTTTGAGTGGATTCGCCCGGAGGCCGGCGCGATCGTCTACGTCCGCTACGCGCACCCGATCAATTCGACGGTGCTGGTGAACCGGCTCCGCGAGGAGCAGAGCGTACTGATCGTGCCGGGCGATCACTTCGGGATGGACGGCTTCCTGCGTCTCGGGTTCGGCGAGCCGGCCGAGTACACCCGCGCCGGTCTCGACCGGCTCAAGGGGCTCTTGTCCACGCTGGCACCCGCCGCACCCGTTGTACCCGCTTCATGAACCAGCCCGAGCTGTCGCTCGTCCTGATCGGATTCGGCAACGTTGCACGGCGCTTCATCAGGCTGTTGGGCGAGACAGCCGATCGCCTCGAGTTCACCTGGAAGGTCGTCGGCATCGCGACGCGGCACCACGGCAGCGTGGTCGATGGCGCCGGCATCGATACGCGCCGCGCCATTGCCACCGTGGAAGCGAGCCAGTCGCTGGACCGCCTCGACCCGTCGCCGCGCGAGCGCAGCGGCATCGACGTGATCCGCCAGGTGGCCGACGTCTTCGCAGACGACGCCGCGGAAGGCCGGCTGGTATGCATCGAGACGACGGTGCTCGACATCGATCGCGGCGAGCCCGGCGCGTCGCACGTGCGGGCCGCGCTCGAGGCGCAGGCGCACGTCGTCACCGCCAATAAGGGGCCGGTGGCCTTCGCGTATCACGAGCTGGAGGCGCTGGCCGAGTCGGTCGATCGCATCTTCTTCTTCGAAGGCGCGGTGATGGACGGGGTGCCGGTGTTCAACCTCGTGCGCGAGACGATGCCGGCGATCACGGTGGAAGGCTTCCGCGGGGTCATCAACACGACGTCCAACTTCATCCTGTCGGAACTCGAGCGCGGCAAGGAGTTCGACGCCGCGCTGGCCGACATGCAGGCGCGCGGCATCGCCGAAGCGGACCCGTCGCTCGACGTCGACGGCTGGGACGCGGCCGCCAAGACCGCGGCGCTCGTCAACGTGCTGATGGGCAGCGTGGTGACGCCGCATCACGTGACGCGCACGGGCATCCGCGACGTGACGGGTCCCGACGTGCGCGCCGCGGTGGGCCGCAACAAGCGGCTCCGCCTGGTGGCCTCGGCGTCGCGGCAGGGCGGCAAGGTGCGGGCCCGCGTCGAGCCGGAACTGCTCGACCATCTCGACCCGCTGGCCGGCGTCTCGGACCTGCAGAACGCCCTCTATCTCCAGACCGATCTCCTCGGTGAGATCGGCATCGTGCAGCGCTCGGGCAGCCTCACGCACACCGCCTACGCGCTGCTGTCGGATCTCGCGCGCATTTCCCAACGACTGAAAGAACTCTGATGACCGGACCGTTAGCGGGCTTTACCGTTCTCGACCTGACCCGTGTGCTCTCGGGCCCCTACTGCACGATGGTGCTCGGCGATCTCGGCGCGCGCATCGTGAAGGTGGAGCACCCCGGCAAGGGCGACGATACGCGCCACTGGGGCCCGCCGTTCATCGGCGCCGAGAGCGCGTATTTCCTCAGCATCAATCGCAACAAGGAAAGCGTCACGCTCGACTTCAAGCCGGCCGAAGGCCGCGAGATCCTCGAGCGCCTGATGGCGCGCGCCGACGTGCTGGTGGAGAACTTCCGTCCCGGCACGATGGAGCGCGCCGGGTTTGGGTGGGACGCCGTGCGCGAGCGGTGTCCGCGCCTGGTCTACGCATCGATCTCGGGGTACGGCCAGACCGGACCACGGCGCAGCGAAGCCGGGTACGACGCGGTGATGCAGGCCGAAGGCGGATTGATGAGCGTGACCGGCGACGCCGACCGTCCGGGGTATCGATTGGGCGTGGCGATCACCGACATGGTGTCGGGCCTGTATTGCGCGCAAGGCATCACCGCCGCGCTACTGGCCCGCGAACGTACCGGGCTCGGCCAGCGCGTCGACATCGGCATGCTCGACACCACCGCGGCGCTGCTCACCTACCAGGCGGCCAACTGGTTCACCACCGGCGACACGCCGAAGCGGCAGGGCAACCGCC
>JALDXK010000527.1:0-4705 GCA_032155105.1 Acidobacteriota bacterium | reverse complement strand
ACGCAGACGCCGGATCCCTGGCTCCTCGACTGGCGCGGGAGCAGCCTCGTCTCGGACTGCACAGGAAACCTGGAGACCACACTCAAGCACGAGTCGGAGCTCTACACCTTCAACCGGGCCGCTCGGGAAGACCTGCCAGCGGCGATCGCCGTGATGCGTTCGGATCCGAATAATGTGAACGGACCGATCGCGCTGGTGGGCCACTGCATGGGCGCCGCCGTCATTGCTGAAGCCGTCGCGTGCGGCTGGACGGAGGGCCAGGTGGATCGCGTCGTGCTGCTGGCGCTCGGCTTGTTTTATGAAGCGGCCATCGACAGCCGCGTGAAATCCGAGGAGCGGGTCCTGGAGCGCCTCACGCGCAAGGTCACCGAGCATCCGTTCATCGACCCGCGCGTGAAGCCGGACGGGACGCTGCAGAATGAATGGCCCGACGACCTGGACAAGTTGTACCAAGCCTGGCCTGGTGGGCTGCGTGCGCATCAGGTACCGAAGGAAACGACGGCCGCGCAGAACATGTGCAACCGCATCGGCTTCATGTACGGAATGCCGTACCGTGAGGACAACCTGGCGGCGGGCATTCACGACGACGATTTGGACAGGCACTTCGGCGGCTTTCCGCTGCAGATGTACCTGCATGCCGCACGGAATCTGCGCGAGGGCCAGGCCACGTCGTTCGATCCGCGCGATCCTGAGATCGTGACCGACGAGGCGCGTGAGAGATTCGTCAAGCTGGCCAGGGTGACGCTCATCACCGGCGAGTCGAACCGGCTGTGGCATCGCGACAGCATCGACCGCATGCACGAGTGGCTGTGCCGCGGCGACTCGTCGGCTTTGCAGAAAATCAAGAAGCACGTCCTACCGAAGTACGCGCATCAGGATCTGCTCTGGGGAACGAAGTCACCGCAGGAGGTGTACCCGGTCATCCGGGAAGGTCTCGAGCGGCCGATCGACACGGGCGGCGGCACAACAGCCGGCGCCACGCCTTCGCACGCCCCAAGCTTAACGCTGTGAGCCAGACAGCTCCGCGAGCACCTGCCGGCAGCGGCGGATTTCCCACTGCATGTCCAGGCGCCGCGCGGCCGCCTCGGCGCGGCGATAACTGCGACCGGCGCGCCCCAGCGATCCGGAGATGCGATGGAAGTCGCCAAGATGCAGGTGATAGCGCGCTGTGCCGACCGGGAAGCCCTTCTGGTAGCGCTGAAGTACGTGCAGGCACAACAAACAGTCGCGCCGCCAGTCTGGTGACTGTTCTTCCTGCCAGGCGTCGAGGGCGACCGTCAGGAGCGATGAGTAGCCTTCGAGCGTGCTCTGTCCAATCGGACGCTTGACGTGCATGACCTGCGCGAGCCCTTCCTTCGCGGTGGCGCGGGCCGACCACACGTCACCGCTTCTGAGTTGAGCCAGCGCGAGCATGCCTAATGTCGGGATGCGCTCGTTGAGGGCTGCCGTCTCGCCAAGACAACTGAGAGCGCCGTGCAAATGGCTGACGGCCTCGGTCGCGTCGCCGCGTCGCAACGCGCACACGGCCAGGCAGCGCAGCGCCCATGCGCGATGTTGCCGATTGCCGGTTTCGGCGGCGCGGTCTCGAAGTCGTCGCGCCGCATCGAGTGCCGACACTTCTTTCAGGCGGTAATGACTCATCCAGAACCGCACTGCCTCGGCGTTGGTCCAGTTGACCCGGTCGTCCATCGGCTCGCAGAGTTTCTGGCATCGTTCCGCGCTCTTCTCCGCGTCGTCCCACTTCCCGCGGCCGATGCAGTACAAGCACCTGATCATGTGCGCATACGCCTGTGCCGCCTGGTCGTTGGCCGCTTCGGCCATCGCGATCGAGCGATTCAGGATGCGCTCGCCGGTGCGACGAAGGCCCGCGATACCCAGAATCCCGCCGAGCTCGGCCGACGCCCCCGCCAGCACTGCGGACGGCGGCAGTGACCACGCGTACGCGATGGCCGCGACGCTGTCGCACAGCATCCCAACGATGTCGTTGTTGAAATACGCGACTTCAGCGCTGTGACGGTAGGCGCGTGCCACATCCAGGATCGTCTCGGTGCCGGCATCCCGCGCAGCGGGGATTGTTCGTCGCGCGCTCAATCGCAAATAACGCCAGCCGGCTTGTGCCAGGAGGGCCGCCTGTGAATGCGGCCGCGTGAGCCCTGCTTCGCGCAGCGCCTGGTGCGCAGCCGCGCTGCGGGCTTCGAGCTGTCCCAGGCCATGACGTGCGTCGGCGATCTGTCGATACCAACGAATGCGGTCTGCCGGAGGCACCTGGGCATGCGCCTGGCGTGCGAGCTGCGTGCAGTGACCGAGCAAGCGCTCCGCTTCTTCGAACGCTCCGGCGGCAAGGGCCTGTGACGCCGCAAGGTCGGAGAACACCATGGTGGCGACGCTGTTCTCTGCCAGCATCCAGTGATGGGCCAGGGTCGCAAAATGCGGACGCAGATCTGCCGCATGCCGTTGCGTGATGCTTTCAGCCACGCGCTGGTGCAGATCGCGACGTTGCTCGAGCGTCAACTGGTGATAGGTGACCTCACGAATCAGCGCATGCTGAAAGGTGAACCGATCGGCGGCCGCATTCGCGCGCAGTAACTGTCGTTCGGTGAGTCCCGTCAGGATGGCGCGGAAGGCGTCCCGGTCCCGGCTGTCGGGATAGACCTGCGCAATCGAGTCGAGACTGAAGCCGTCGCCCAGCACGCTGGCGGCTTTGAGGGCGAGGTCCTCGGACGGCGACAACGCGTCCAGGCGGCTTGCAATCAAGCTTTCCACGGTCTTCGGCACCACGTCGCCGGTGGCGGGCGATCGCCCTGCGAACGTCGCGGCCGATTCGCGCGCCCCGGCATGCGCCGTGAGCAGGAGCGCGTACTCATGGGCGAAGAGCGGGTTGCCGACCGACCGCTGCGCGACCTCGGCGATCAGTTCCGGCGTGACGTCGTGCCCTTCGAGCACGGCTTCGACCAGCGAGGCAATTGCGCTCGGGCGCAGGGGCGCGAGGGTGATGTCGCGAAAGCGACCGAGCGTTCTGAGCGCGCTCGCTTCCTGCACATCGGCGGCAGGACGTGAGGAGAGCACGATCAGCGCGTCTGAAAAGTCCTGCGCAATGCGCAACAGGAGGCGCCACGACGCCGAGTCCATCCAGTGGCAGTCCTCGAGGATCAGCACGAAACGGCGCGTCGCATGCGCTTCGAGCACTTCCTCGAGAACGGTAGACGTGGCATCGGCACGGGCCTGGCCGGTCAGGCTCTGCACCAGTGGTGTTTCTCCCAGGAATCCAGGCACCACGGCGTTGACGAGCGGGGCCAGTTCGCCGTGGCGAATGTCGCCGAGGCGGAGCCGACGCGCGTCCGGGTCCATCTCCGACGCCGGCCCAGGTTCGAGTAACAACTTGCGAAAGACCGGTCGCCACGCCGCGTACGCGACGGCAATTCCGAGCGACGCCGCGCCGCCGGCGATGCAGCGTACTCCGCGCTGCTCCGCGGCACGCCGCAGGTAGTTGATCAGTGTCGTCTTGCCAATGCCGGCCTCACCGACGATGGAGAGCACGGTGCCGACGCCTTTTTCGAACGTGTCGAGACAGGCGTCGAGCGTGGCCTGTTCGTCCTCGCGGCCGAACATCTGCGGCGCGTCCTCTTCGAACGCCACGGCTTCGTGGGCGCGGAAGACCCGCACCGGCCATGCCACGCCTTTGAGCGTGAGCGGCCGCTCAGGCGACAGGCTCACCACGCGCCGGACACGGTCGGCGACGGCTTCGGTGCACAGCATGCCGGTGCCGGCCGCCTCCATCAGGCGACCGGCAATGTGCATGAAGCGACCCACCGACCAGAAATGACGGCGTTCCGGCGGGCCGAGCGGCATGCAGACGCCGTCGCCGCTGGCCACACCGATGGCACAGGTCAGTCCGAGGCGCGACGCTTCAGAGTGAATGGCCAGTCCCGCGCGTACCGCCCGCACGGCGTCGTCGGCGTGCGCGTCGTGCGGCATGCCGAGGCAGAGGGTGAACACCAGGCCCTTGTCATCGAGCAGGATGGTGCCGGCCGTTGCGGCGAATGGGCGTATCGCCACATGAATCGAGTTCACCACCGCCTGATGACGGCTCAATGCATCGGGTGCGCCTTCGTCGAGACCATCGATGCGAACGAAGAGCGCGCAGATGTTGCGACGTTGCGGAATCCACGCGGCATACCCCTGGTCCACGTAGTCTTGAACGCGTCGGGGAACATGACCGCTGAAATCGATCGGCAACGCGGAGGCCTCGTCGTGGCCCGCGGCGACGCGGGCTGGCAGCGACGGCATCGCCGACGCGATCAACGCGCGCGCGCCAGGCGCGAATGCCGTGACCCCGGCTGGCGCACTCACCGCAGCGCTGCACGCCTGGCGCACCGCAGGGCCCGCGAGCAGCACGTGCCAGTGTTCCGGTCCTGCAAGGCGCACCGCCCAAATGGACCCGGCGCCAAGACCGATGTGCAAGGTGGGACGGGGGTCGTCCGGCGTCAGGTCGGGGGTTCCTGCTAAGGCATGTAAGGCGGTGGCAGCGGCGCTCGCGCGCGCCACTGCTGCGCCCGTTGCACCATCATCCCCAGCAGGCCAGTACGCGAGAAAGGCGTCGCCCGCAAACGCCGCGATTTCGCCGCCGGTATCTCCAATTGCCCGGACGTAGTCGCGGAACGAGCGATCCAGGATCCGCCTAAGTTGTTCGACGCCTTCTGGCCCT
>JALDXK010000526.1:0-4710 GCA_032155105.1 Acidobacteriota bacterium | reverse complement strand
CAGCACGTGCGAGCTGCTGTTCGACAATTGCGTCGTCCCACCATCGCAAATCCTCGGCGAGGTCGGCAAGGGATACAAGGTCGCGATTGAGACCCTCAACGAGGGGCGCATCGGCATCGGCGCTCAGATGCTCGGCCTCGCGCAGGGCGCGCTCGATCACACGATCACCTACGTGAAGGAGCGCAAGCAGTTCGGCAAGGCGATCGGCGAGTTCCAGGGCGTGCAGTTCCAGCTGGCGCGCATGGCGACCGACGTCGAGGCCACGCGCCTGCTCGTCTACAACTGCGCCCGCCTGCGCGACCAGGGGCTGCCGTTCCTCACCGAAGCGGCGATGTGCAAGGTCTACTCGTCGGAAGTGGCGGAGCGGGTGGCGTCGATGGCCGTCAACCTGTTTGGCGGCAACGGCTTCGTGAAGGAATATCCGGTCGAGAAGCTGTATCGCGATGCGAAGATTGGTCAGATCTACGAAGGCACGACCAACATGCAGCTGATGACGATCGCGAAGAATCTCCTCGGCAACTAGACACCCGTTCGTAGAGGCGGGACTTTAGTCCCGCCTGATCCGCCGAAGCCCGCAGGGCGAAGGTGGAAGGTCCACCCGAACTGCTCGCGCGACGCGCTCGAGTCTCGCACACCCAATGGCGGCAACCTTAGGCTGGCGGGCAGCATGGTGTAACATTAGAGGTCCTTATCGGCCTATACGTGCTGGCTTATCGCTCATGACCTTCGACCTCACCTCCGAACAACAGGCACTCGTATCCAGCGCAACATCTTTAAAGTCATTGCCCTCGCAGGCGATCGATGCGGTGCTGGTGGTCGAGGAACTTTCATCGACCGATCCATCTCGCGGCGCGCGGTTTGGATTCGAGGGCGTCGGTGGCAAGTCCCACAACACGGCGGCGATGCTACCCGGACTCGAGGGTAGCGAGTCGGCGGTCGCCTCGATTCCGGAGACCCACCGCATCCGCGCGCGATTGATGGCAGCGGCGGTGGCGCTCGGCGTAGGCCGCGCGGCCATTGAGCACACGCTCGCATCGATGAAGAAGACTGGCGTCAAGCCCGGACCCGACGAAACCGCTCCGCATTGGGCCCTGGCAGATGGCGCCACCGATGTTGCCGCGGCGCGGCTGCTGACCTACGGGGCGGCGCAGATGCTCGATCGCGGCGAGGATGCCGCGGACGCCATCACGCGCGCGCAGGCGTTTGCGATCAACGCCGCACAACGTGCCGTCGATGCCGCGATTCGGGTCGTCGGCGCGGCAGGCCTTAGTCGGGGTGGCCTGCTCGATCGACTCTCCCGCGACGTCCGAACCCTCCAGGTGATCTTGCGCTGAGACGCACGTCGCGCGAGACGGTGTCTCCCGGAGTGAACGTTCGACCCGCCTCCGCCAAGGCTACGGCGTGGCAAGGCGAGCCGACTTGTCGCGTCGCGCGAAACGGTATCGACCGGAGCGAATGTCGAGCGAGGCGGCTTCGCGTTACCTGACCGACAAATCGAGCGGAGGCCAAGTCAGGCGTTGGTTGAGCCAGGCAGTGCGCGAGTTCGCGGAGCGCTTAATGTGCCGAGCGAGATTTGACCCGCCGAGACGAGCCATTCGCGGAAGGCGATATCGTTTCTCGCGTAAGCGCGGCGGTCACGCCAGCTTCTGGAAAATCGGGCGGAGGCGTTCGGCCGTGCGCGGCAGTTCTTCGGGTAGCACCCGCACCTCACCGACCACGGTCATGAAATTCGTGTCGCCGTTCCAGCGCGGCACCAGGTGGATATGCAGGTGATCGACGATGCCGGCGCCGGCCGGGCGGCCCAGGTTCATGCCGACGTTGATCCCCTGCGGCGTGAACGCCTCGGTCAGCACCTTCTCCGACAGCTGCGTCAGCAACGCCACTTCGGTCAGCTCCTCGCGCTCCAGGAGCGCGAGCGTGGCCGCGTGGCGCCGCGGCACCACCATCAGGTGGCCGGCGTTATACGGAAACTTGTTGAGGATCACGTAGGCGACAACGCCGTCGTGGACGATCAGCTGTCGCCCCTCGTCGAGCGACTGAGCCGCGCAGAAGACACAATCCTTGTGTTCTTCAGGCCTGGTCACGTAGGCATGCCGCCAGGGAGACCAAATCCTATCCGTTGGCGGGCGCCTCGGAGGTCGGGGTGCCGTTGTTGTCGATCGGCTCCCCCGTTTCCTTGTTGATCAGGTCCTTCAATTCCTTGCCCGGCTTGAAATAGGGGACGCGCTTGGGCGGCACATCCACCTTGTCGCCGGTCTTCGGATTGCGGCCCTTGCGGGGCTCGCGCTTGCGAAGGCGGAAGCTGCCGAAACCGCGAAGCTCGATCTTCTCGCCGCGCTTGAGAGCCTCGATGATGCTCTCGAACACGGTGTCGACGATGACCTCCGAATGCTTCTTCGTGAGGTCCGAGACCCGCGAGACTTCTTCGACCAGTTCCGCCTTCGTCATATCAGCAATCAGCAATCAGCAATCGGCAATCAGCTATTAACTAATCGGTGTAGTCGGTGGCCTATTTATGCTTCAGGTGATCCCCGAGCGTCGCGCCGCCGTCGCCCTGCGACGAGGCATACGACTCCCAGTCCGTCCGGATATCGGCATCCTTCATCGCGCGGATGCTGAGGCCGATCTTCCGCTCCGCCGGGCTGAGCTTGATGACCTTCATCTGGTACGTCTTTTCGACTTCCAGCTCGATCTTCTCGCCGCCCTGCGAATCGTCGAACTCGCTGACGTGGATCAGCCCTTCGATGCCTTCGTCCAGCTCCACGAAGGCGCCGAAGTTGGTCATCCGGACCACCTTGCCTTCGACCGTGTCGCCGGGCTTGTGCCGCGAGAAGAAGTCTTCCCAGATATCGGTCGCAAGCTGCTTGAGCCCCAGCGACAGGCGCTGGTTCTCGGCGTCGATGCTCAGCACCATCGCCTCCACCACGTCGCCCTTCTTCAGGACCTCGCTGGGGTGCTTGACACGCTTGCTCCACGACATATCGGAGATGTGGATCAGGCCGTCGATGTCGTCCTCGACTTCGACGAACGCGCCGAACTCGGTGAGGTTGCGGACCTTGCCCTTGATGCGGGTGCCGACCGGGTACTTCTCCGCCAGCTCATGCCACGGGTTGCTCTCGACCTGCTTGAGGCCCAGCGAGATGCGCCGCGCCGCGGGATCGACCCCGAGCACCTGCGCTTCCACCGTGTCGCCGACGTTCAGGATCTTCGACGGGTGCTTGACGCGCTTGCTCCACGACATCTCGCTGACGTGGATCAGGCCTTCAACGCCCGGCTCGAGCTCGATGAACGCGCCGTAATCGGTGAGGCTCACCACCTTGCCGCTGACGCGGACGCCGGCCGGGAACCGATCCATCACCGTGGTCCACGGGTCGGCCATCAGCTGCTTGTGGCCGAGCGAGACGCGCTCGGTGGCCTGGTCGTACTTCAGCACCACCACGTCGATCTCGTCGTTGACCTTGAACAGCTCGCTCGGGTGGCCAACGCGGCCCCACGACATGTCGGTGATGTGCAGCAGGCCGTCGATGCCGCCCAGGTCGATGAACGCGCCGTAGTCGGTGATGTTCTTGACGACGCCGCGCAGCACCTTGCCCTCGGCGAGCGTCTCGAGCGTGGACTTCTTCTTCTCGGCGTTCTCCTCTTCGAGGAGGACCTTGCGCGAGAGGACGATGTTGCCGCGCTTCTTGTTGACCTTGATGACGCGCATGCGGAGCTCCTGCCCCTTCAGCGCATCGAGGTTGCGGACCGGGCGAACGTCGATCTGGCTGCCCGGCAGGAACGCGCGGACGCCGATGTCCACGGCGAGCCCGCCCTTGATCCGTTCGACGACGCGGCCGATCACCACCTTGCGTTCCACGAAGGCGCGCTCGACCTCGTCCCAAATCTTCATCTTCTCGGCCTTCTCGCGCGACAGCACGATGTGGCCTTCGCGGTCTTCGGTGCGCTCGAGCAGCACGTCGACCACGTCTCCTTCACGAACAATCACCGCACCGGTCTCATCGAGGAATTCATCGACCGGGATGACGCCTTCTGACTTGTAGCCGACGTCGATCACCACCTCGTTGTTTGTGACCTTCAGGACGGTACCCTTGACGACTTCACCCTCGGCGAGATTGCGGAAGCTGTTGTCGTAGAGGTCTAACAGGCGTGCATACTCTTGCGGGTCGGCGTCTTCATCCTGGCCCCAGGGTGACGTCGTCTTCATCACCTGCTGCTTACCCGCCCGGGTCGCGGGGGCCGCGACCTGCGGGTCGGTGGCCGGTTTTTTTTGTTCGTCTTGCGAAATTGCCATTTGCGAAAGGTGTCCTTTACTCTCAGATTTGTTACGGTCCGGAGCGGCGCAGGCCGATTGATTGGCCTGTCATAGTTCCGCGTAACCGATAGAGATTACGCTACTTAGCGCGAAACTGTCAAGGCAGCCGGACGGCACACTCCCTCCCGGCGTGCAGTGCCGGTTCGACCCGACGCGACGAGCGTTGCCTGCAGCGTCGGGCTCGCTCCCGACCCCTGCCAAATGCGCCAAAGGTAACGCCCGTTAGTTGGTGTAGAGTCCTTTTCAGCGGTCGAATGCAGACCACGCGAAAGGATCTCGACATGGCTCGGAAGAAGCCAGCAAAGAAGGCGAAACAGACGTCGGCCAAGAAAAAAGCCGCCCCGGCCACCGCCAGGAAGGCTTCAGCGGGCAAGTCGAAACCGGCGGCGCGGAAAGTG
>JALDXK010000525.1:0-4746 GCA_032155105.1 Acidobacteriota bacterium | reverse complement strand
TCGCCAGCCGCCGGGACTCTTCGATGAGTCCCGACGCACCCACGATGAAGAGCACACAGGCCCCGATCTGTATAGCCACCAGCCCGGCCCGCAGGCGCGATCGGCGCGTTCCGGACAGTCCGTCTTGGACCCGAACAGAGGACAGGGGGCCGGTACGCCGCTTCATTCGACAATCAAATAGAATCACGGTGCGCTCCAATGGCATGACTAATGAAGTGGGTGCGACTATGTCCGAGAAAGCCGACGTGCTCCAGGGCACACTCGACCTGATGGTGCTTCAGACGCTCGAGACGATGGGCGCGCAGCACGGCTACGGTATCGCCGCACGCCTCGAGCAGGTGTCGGGCGGAAAGCTCCAGCTCAACATGGGGACGCTCTATCCGGCGCTGATGCGGTTGGAGCAGCGCGGCCTCGTGCGCGGCAAGTGGGGGACGACGGAGACGAACCGCAAGGCGCGGTACTACGACCTCACCGCCGCAGGACGCCGGCAGCTCGAGAAAGAGAAGCAGGCGTGGGATCAGATGGCGGGCATCATTCAGACTGTTCTGCACGGCAAAGCGTGATGCGCGCGCTTCGCGAGTGGATTCATCGGTTACTCGGCACAGTGCGGCCGTCGCGTGGCGACGACGATCTTGCCGAGGAGCTGCGCGTGCACGCAGAGCTGGCCGCCGAGCACGGGCATCGCGCCACGGGCGCGTCGCAGGCGATGGACGCGCTGCGTGATCAGCGTGGGCTGCCATGGCTCGACGATCTCGGGCGCGATCTGCGGTATGGGCTTCGAGTGCTCGCGCGAAGCAAGGCATTCACCGCCACCGCGCTCATCTCGCTGGCGCTCGGCATCGGCGCCAACGCCGGCATTTTCACGCTGCTCGACCAGGTCCTGCTGCGGCCGCTGCCGGTGCGAGAGCCGGAGCGCCTGGTGCACATCGACTGGCGGGGCAGCAAGGTGGGGTCCCACTACGGAACGGGGGCGCCGAATAAGGTCTCGTATCCGGTCTGCCAGGAGCTCGAGGAACGGCGGGAGATCTTCGACGGCGTCTCCTGCCGCCATCCCACCGACGTCACTCTGTCCACAGGCGGGGAGCACCAGCTCACGCGCATCGAAGTCGTGTCGGGCTCGTACTTCAGTGTGCTCGGCGTGCGCCCCGCGCTGGGCCGCCTGATCGAATCCGACGACAATCGTCAGCCCGGAGCGCATCCGGTGGTAGTCATCTCCCACGACTACTGGACCGAACGCCTGGGCGGCGGCGCGGACATCGTAGGCCGGCGCGTCCTCATCAACAACCACCCGATGACGGTCATTGGCGTTGCATCCGCCGGCTTCCGCGGCGTCGATCGCGCCGGCGCTCCTGCGCTGTGGATCCCCGCGATGATGATTCGGCAGGCGGATCCAGAGCTGGACGGCCTGGAGACGCGGCGGGTGTTCTGGATGGACGTCATCGCTCGCCTGCAGCCAGGCGTGACGGCCGAGCAGGCGCGTGCGCGGCTTCAGCCGTGGTTCAAGCAGATGCTCGACGCGGACCTTCAGCACGGGGACTTTCCGCCGGTGAGTTCCGAGCAGCGCCGCGGCTACCTGGCATCGACGCTCGAGGTCCTGCCGGCCGCGCGCGGCGTCGACACGCTGCAGACGCGCCTCGAGCGGCCGCTGCGGGTGCTCATGGCCGGCGCGCTGCTGTTGCTGATGCTTGCGTCGCTGAATGTTGCGGGGCTGCTGCTGGCGCGCGGTCTGTCGCGCGCGCGCGAAATCGCGACGCGCATGGCCGTCGGCGCCTCGCGCGGGCGCATTGTCCGGCAGCTGCTGGTCGAGAGCCTGCTGATCGCCGCCGGCGGTGGTCTGCTGGGAGTCGCGACCGCGCCGCTGGTCTCGCGCGTGTTGCGCTCGTTCATCCCGCAGGACGCTGACGTCAGCGCCGGCATCGACCAGCGTGTGCTGCTGTTCGCGCTGGTGGTCAGCGTGATCACGGGCGTCGTGTGCGGCGTAGCCCCCGTCTTCCAGCTGAAACGTCTGCACCTCAGCGCCGTGATGACGGACCGGTCTGGTGCGACAAGTCGTCGCAGCGTTCACCTGCGCAAGCTGCTCGTCGCCGGCCAGATCGCGTTCGCCCTGATTCTGCTGGTAACGGCCGGCCTCTTCGTGCAAACGCTCACGCGCCTGTACGCGAAGGGGGCTGGCTTCGACACGGCGAACCTGATGATGTTCAGCCTCGATCCGACGTCCGTCGGCCACTCGAACGAGCGCGCGGAGCAGATCATGCGCGATGTGCTCCGGCGGTTGCAGCAGGAGCCGGAGATCGCGCGCGCGGCGCTGGCGAGCTCGCAGATCCTCAACGGCGGCATGGCGGGCGGGCCGATCACGATCGATCGTGGCGGCGAGCGGCGCATCACCGACCGGACCGTCTTCCGGATGCGAGTCACCCCGGGGTTCATCGAGACGCTCGGGATGCAGCTCGTGGACGGACGCGACTACACCGAGCGCGACGTGCGTCCGCCCGGCGAGGAGCCGGGGCCGTACCGGATGGCGATCGTCAACGAGACGTTCGCGCGCCGGTACTTCGGCGATCGCAGCCCGGTCGGCGCCCGCGTTGGACCGGGCAACCGGCCCGACACCGAGACCGATGTGCCGATTGTCGGCGTCGTGCGCGAGATCAGCCGCGTGAACATGCGCGATCGCGACGTCGATCAGATCTTCTACAACTTCTGGGACAACCAGTCGGAGAACGGCGCGTTCTACGTCAGGGTTCGCAACCCGGTAGCGGCCGCTAGCGCCATCCGTGCCATCGTCGCCGACGTCGATCCGCGACTGCCGGTGAACAACATGACCACGTTCGACGATCAGATTGAGCGGATGTTGTCGAACGAGCGGGCGTTGGCGACGCTGTCAACCGGGTTCGGCGTGCTCGCACTCGTCATCTCGGTCGTTGGGCTCTATGGGGTGATGGCATTCCTGGCGGCGCAGCGGCGACAGGAGATCGGGCTGCGACTCGCGCTCGGCGCGACGCGACGCGACGCCGTCTGGCTCGTCGTCCGCGACGCGCTCCTGATGGTGGCCGCGGGAATCCTCGTCGCGCTGCCGGCAGTCTGGGCGCTCAGGCGGCTGGTCGAAGCGCAGCTCTTTGACGTGACGGCGTTCCACGGTCCGACGATCGCGATCGCAGCCGCCGGCCTGGCGCTGGTCGCGCTGACCGCCGCGACGCTGCCCGCATGGCGCGCCGCGCGGATGGATCCCAACGCCGTGCTCAGAGCGGAGTAGCCACGATGTTTTTCACGTTGGACTCTTGCTGTCGTCGTGACAGCCAACGCGGCGCGCCCTGACAAGATCGACCACTTATCTTCGATTTCCTCGACGGCCGGCCAGGCCGTGATATACAGTACGAGACGTATATCTTCGGAGGCGCTAAAAATGCAGGTCGCCAAGTGGGGGAACAGTTTAGCCGTGCGGTTGCCATCAGCAGTCGTTGAAGCTCTCGATCTCAAAGAGGGCGATCAGATCGAGATTCGCATTGCCGGCGAACGTGAGTTCGAGGTGAGTCGGGATCGGAGCAAGGAGAAGGCGCTGGCCCGCCTGCGCAAGTTGCGTCGTCCCCTGCCTCCCGGCTTTACGTTCAGCCGCGAGGACGCGAATGAGCGATAAGGCGTTCTTCGACACGAATATCCTCGTCTACGTCGTCGGCGAGAAGGACAAGCGTACCGCCAAGGCCGAAGCGCTGCTCGCCGGGGGAGGCATCATCAGCGTCCAGGTGTTGAACGAGCTCGCGAATGTGTCGCGGAAGAAACTTCGAATGTCGTGGAAAGACATCGATGAAGCGCTTGCCGCGATTCGCGTGCTGTGCCCGTCGCCGCTGCCATTGACGATCGACACACATGACGCCGGTCGGCGCATCGCCGCGAAGTACGGCTACAGCATGTTCGACGGTTTGATCGCAGCATCTGCGCTCGAGGCCGAGTGCGACGCGTTGTATTCCGAGGATCTGCAAGACGGACAAGTGATCGAGGGCCGCGTTACCGTTCGAAACCCATTCGTCCGGTGAGCCAGGAACACGCGCCGCACGACCTGTTGCTTTCCAACATGACTGCTGTCATTATTCCTGTTGGAACCCCAATAGAGACATGAAGGACACGGACGTTCGACAGGGCACGCTGGCGCTGATGGTGCTCAAGACCCTGGATGTGCTGGGCCCGTTGCATGGATACGGAATCGCCCGCCGAATCGAGCAAATCAGCGGGGATCTCCTCACCGTCAATCAGGGGACGCTGTACCCGGTGTTGCTCAAGTTGGAGCAGGAAGGGTCGATCGCGTCCGAATGGGGCGCGTCCGAGAACAATCGCAAGGCGCGTTTCTATCGGTTGACACGGCAAGGCCGCAAGCAGCTGCAGGCGGAAGCGCGGAGCTGGGAACAGACGGCGACGATCATCGAACGATTCTTTGCCGCGAAAGCCGAGGACCTGAAATGAAGACGCTGAGGCGGCTCCCCCCTCCGGCGGTTGACCCTGGAGCCGCACAGTTTCATCACCTGCTCTGCGCTTGCCCGGATCTGTGGGGAACCGCCGTACATGATCATCACGCTGTTCATCGCCGATGAACGTCAAGACGGGACGTCCGCGCGCTCGACTTTTCCCTGTGACCCCGGTGTGACCCGAAGCAGCCAACAGGAGACTCGCGTGGCGGACTCGCTGGTTTAGTGTCTGGGAATCTGGAGCCGGCGACCCGACTTGAACGGGTGACCTGCTGATTACGAATCAGCTGCT
>JALDXK010000524.1:0-4758 GCA_032155105.1 Acidobacteriota bacterium | reverse complement strand
GGTGTTCACCTGCCGGCCGACCTCGGGGGCGGACGAGGCCGCGTGCGCGTCGGAGATCATCCGCACGATCGCGACGCAGGCGTACCGCGCGCCGCTCTCGGCAGCGGACCTCGACGGCATCAACAAGTTCTACGCGCAAGGCCGCAAGGAGGGTGACTTCGAATCGGGCATCCGCATGGCGCTGCAGGCGATTCTGGCGAGCCCGAAGTTCCTGTTCCGTCTCGAAGACGCGCCGGCCACCGCGCGCCCGGGCACCAACTACCGCATTACGGATCTCGACCTCGCCGAGCGGCTGGCCTTCTTCCTGTGGGCCAGCGGCCCCGATGACGAACTGCTGAAGATCGCGCAACGCGGCACACTGCGCGGCCCCGGTGTGCTGCGGGCGCAGGTCACGCGCATGCTGAAGGATCCGAAGGCGGATGCGATGTCGACGCGGTTCGCGTCGCAGTGGCTGCGCCTGCAGGACCTCGACAAGATTCACCCCGACGCGCTGCTATTCCCGTACTACGACCACTCGCTCGCCGAGGCGCTGAAGAAGGAGACCGAGCTGTTCGTCGACAGCATCGTCCGCGAGGATCGCAGCATCCTCGACCTGCTGACCGCGGACTACACCTTCATCAACGAACGCATCGCCAGGCACTACGGCGTGCCGGACGTGAACGGTCCCGAGTTCCGCCGCGTGACCCTCACCGACGAGCACCGCCGCGGCCTGCTCGGTCACGGCAGCATCCTGGCGTTGACGTCCGTGGCCGATCGCACCTCGCCGGTGCTGCGCGGCAAGTGGATCATGGAAGTGCTGCTCGCGTCGCCGCCACCGCCGCCGCTGCCGAACGTGCCGTCGCTCGACGAGACCAAGGCCGAAGCCGGCGACAAGCTGCTGACCACGCGCGAGCGGATGGAGCAGCACCGCGCCAGCCCGCAGTGCAGCTCATGCCACCGCGTGATCGATCCGCTCGGCCTCACGCTCGAGAACTTCGACGTCACCGGCCGCTGGCGCATCCGCGACAATGGCGCGCCGGTGGATTCGAACGGCGATCTCTACGACGGTACCAAGATGAGCGGGCCCGCGGGCCTGCGCGCGGCGCTGCTGAAGCACCAGGACATGTTCGTCCTCAGCTTCACCGAGCGCCTGATGACCTACGCGCTCGGCCGGCGCGTGGAGTACTTCGACATGCCGGCGATCCGCAAGTTGATGCGTGACGCCTCGAAGGACAACAACCGTTTCTCGGCGTTCGTCATGGGCGTGGTCAACAGCCGCGCCTTCCAGATGAGCCGCGCGGAAGCGGCGCAGACGACGGAAGAACGGAACGACGCACAGCAGTAACCGGGCAGCCACCACCCCGGCGGTAGCCGGGGAATCGGCAACGATTAGGAGACCGCGATGGAGTTCCTCACCAAGAAGCACATGTCTCGCCGCACCGTTCTTCGCGGCCTCGGCGTCACCATGGCGCTGCCGCTGCTCGACGCGATGACGCCGGCGGCGGCGCTCGCGCAGGCCACGCGCCGCAAGGTCCGCCTGTCGGCGATCGAAATGGTGCACGGCTCGGCCGGCGCGACCGTGTTCGGTGCCAGCAAGCACCTGTGGTCGCCGGCGCAGGTGGGCACCGCCTTCGACCTGAGCCCCGGCGCGCTCGCCCCGCTCGAGCCGTTCCGCGACCACGTCACCATCGTCAGCAACACCGACGTGCGCAACGCCGAGGCGTTCTCGCTGCCGGAAATCGGCGCCGATCACTTCCGCTCGAGCGCGGTGTTCCTGACCCAGTCGCATCCCAAGAAAACGCAGGGGTCCGACGTGCACGCCGGCACCTCGCTCGATCAGCTGTACGCGCAGCGCTTTGGGCAGGACACCGCGATTCCGTCGATGCAGTTGAGCATCGAGACGGTGGATCAGGCGGGCGGCTGCGCCTACGGGTACAGCTGCGCCTACACCGACAGCATTTCGTGGGCCACGCCGAATACGCCGCTGCCGATGATCCGCGATCCGCGCGCGGCATTCGATTCGCTGTTCGGCGTCGGCGCCACGCCCGCCGAGCGCGCCGCGACGCGCCGCACCGACAAGAGCATCCTCGACTGGGTGACCGGCGAGGTGGCGCGACTGCAGAAGCAGATCGGCGCCGCGGATCGCACGCGGCTCGAGGCCTATCTCAACGAGGTGCGCGAAGTGGAGCGCCGCATCCAGCGCATCGAGGCGCACAACGCCAGCGGTGAAGTGCGCGAGCTGCCGGCGGCGCCGATCGGCGTGCCGGACGACTTCGCCGAGCACGTCAAGCTGATGTTCGACCTGCAGGTGCTGGCGTTCGCGTCGGACACCACGCGCGTGTTCTCGTTCAAGATGGGCCGCGACGGTTCGGCGCGCGTCTATCCCGACAGCGGCGTCCGCGCCGCGTTCCACCCCGCGTCGCACCACGGCGAGCGCGAGGAACGCGTCACGGACTTCATGAAGATCAACCGTTACCACGTCGGCCTGGTGCCGTACTTCCTCAAGAAGCTGCAGGACACGCCGGACGGCGAGCACACGATGCTCGACAACACGCTGGTGATCTACGGCTCGCCGATGGGCAACTCGAACGTGCACAACCACAAGCGGTGCCCGCTGTTCCTCGCCGGCAAGGCGGGCGGCGCGCTGCGCGGTGGCCTGCACCTCAAGGCCGCGGACGGCACGCCGATGGCCAACGTGTTCCTGTCGGTGCTCAACGACATCGGTCTCGACGATGTGAAGACCTTCGGCGATAGCACCGGCCGCTTCGACTTGAAGACCGTTCCGCCGGCAACATCTGCGGCGGCTGAGGCTGAATAGCTCCGAGGACACGGAGAAGTACGGAGGACACGGAGACTGCTATGCGGAACGCACTTCGACACGTCGCCTTGGTGGGTATGCTCGCGATCGTGGTGACGTCGTGGCTTAACGCCGCGGCACCGGCACCCGTCGCCGAAGCAGCGATGAAGCGCGACAAGGACGCGGTCCGCACGCTGCTCAAGAACGGCGAGGACGTCAACGCTGCGCAGGGCGACGGCATGACGGCGCTGCACTGGGCGGCGCGCAACGGCGATCTCGAGCTGACCCAGATGCTGCTCTACGCCGGTGCCAACGTGAAGGCGACGACGCGTCTGGGCGGCTACACCCCGCTGCTGATGGCGGCCGACCAGGGACACGCGAGCGTGATCGCGGCACTGGTGTCGGGCGGCGCCGATGCGAAGGCGCCCAACGCGCTGGGCACGACGCCGTTGATGCTCGCGGCCGCCTCCGGTAACGAGCAGGCCGTTACGATCCTCGTCGAGAACGGCGCCGAGATCGACGCGAAGGAAAAAACCTTCGGCCAGACGGCGCTGATGTTTGCGGCGTCCAACAATCGCCTCGACGCGATGAAGGCGCTGATCAAGGCCGGCGCCGATCTCAAGGCGACGTCGAAGGTGAACAACGTCGGCAACCTGAGCAGCCGCGAGCAGGAATTCCTGGCACAGGCGTCGGGCAGCGGCAACCAGGCCGGTGGCAATGGACAGGGCCGCAACGGGCAGGTCGTTGCTCCCGGTGCACAAGGTGCCGCGGGTGCGCCGGTCACCGCGCCAGGTGGCGGTGGTGGTGGCCGACGCGGCGCGGGTGGCACGGCCGGCGTCGAGCGACCCTACTTCTACAACGAACTGGTCGACAAGCAGGGCGGGCACACGGCGCTCATCCTCGCCGCCCGTAGCGGTTACATCGATGCCGCGAAGACGCTGGTCGCCGCGGGCGCAGACGTCAATCACATCAGCGCCGGCGACCAGACCAGCCCGCTGCTGATCGCCGCCATCAACGGGCACTTCGATCTCGCGAAGTGGCTGCTCGACCAGGGCGCCGATCCGGACGCTCCCGCGAGCAACGGCGTGACGCCGCTCTATGCCGCGCTCAACGTGACCTGGGCGCCGCGCGCGCTTTATCCGCAGCCGCGCGCCTACAACCAGCAGCAGATCACCTACCTCGATTTCATGAAGGCGCTGCTCGAGAAGGGCGCGGACCCGAACGTGCGCCTGACGAAGAAGGTCTGGTACTCGGAATACAACTTCGACCTCGCCGGCGTGGATGAGATCGGCGCCACGCCGTTCTGGCGTGCCGCCTTCGCGGGTGACGTGGCCGCGCTGCAGGTGCTGTTCGATCACGGCGCCGACACGGACATCCCGACGATGCGCCCGGCCGGACGCCGTCCGCTCGGCGACGTGGGTGCCGCGCGTGACGCCCAGGACGTGTCGGGCCTGGCGCCGATTCCGGTGGGCGGTCCCGGCGTGCCGCCATTGCAGGCCGCCGCGGGAGTCGGGTTCGGCGAAGGCTTCGCCGCCAACTCGCACATTCATTCGCCGGCCGGGTTCCTTCCGGGCATCAAGTTCCTCATCGAAGTGGCCGGCGCCGATGTGAACGCAGTCGATCACGACGGCAACACCGCCCTCCACCATGCCGCCGCGCGCGGCGACAACGAGAGCATTCTCTATCTCGTGTCGAAAGGCGCCGATGTGAAGAAAGTAAACCGTGAAGGCCAGACCGTGGCGGATATGGCGAACGGTCCGGTGCAGCGCGTGCAGCCGTGGCCGGAGACGTTGACGCTGCTCGAGAAGCTCGGGTCGAAGAACAACAACAAGTGCGTGTCGTGTTAGACACCGATTAGACACCGATGAACACCGATGGCGCAGATGAAGCGATGAAGAGACTGGCGTTTGCTCTCCTCGTTTTCGTTCCGGTGACACTCGCGGCCCAGGCCGCGATCGACGGACCTCGAGGTCCGTCGCCGC
>JALDXK010000523.1:0-4760 GCA_032155105.1 Acidobacteriota bacterium | reverse complement strand
GACCATGAACCCCGGCGTGTTCGTGTAAAGCGGGACGCGCGTGGCATCGTCGACCACGGTGACGCCGTTGATGGTGGCGCCAATGGGCAACACACGGTCTCGGATCTGCGCCACCGTTTCTCCGGTTGGCCCGAACAGATCGTCGACGGTTCCCACGCGACCGTCTGATCCGGGCAGGATGTACGGACTGATTCGTCCACCGCGAAAGAAGTCGGCAATGTCGCTTCGTCGCCGCGCTGCGCCGATGCGCTCGTCCGTCAAGTCGCCACCACTCAAAAGCTCTTGTTTTCCGCTGAAGAGCGCCGTGGCTTCAACGGATGACAGCAGGCCGCGACGTTGATGGCGAAGACTGAGCGCGCCGTGCTGTGGGGGCAGTCGTCGGACCGGCCGCTGCGGATTGAGATCGTGCCCCACGAGATAGGAGTAGTTCGCGTCAAGCGACCATTGCGTTCCGAGCCGATATCGGGCGAGCGCGTCGATCCCGTAATAGCGGGCGCTTCCTTCGTTGACGAACGACTTCACCGAACGAGGATCGAAACCCGTCGCCACCCCGACGACGCCTTGCGCGGCCTGCGCCGTTGTCTGGGCGATCGGCGTGACCGGCACGCCGGCTAGCGACGCCGGCGTGGCGCCAACCGGGAAGACCAGCGCCCTCCGCAAGATGGGGGCCTGCAACTCGGCGTCGAATCCCTGCACGCGCACGTAGACCTCGTCCCAATCGAGGGCGAGCCCGATTTCGTAGTTCATCAATCGCTCGGATTCGAGCTCGGCGACGGTACGGCCCGTGGAGAGCACGCCTTCACCGTCGCTCGTGCCGACGAAGGCACCGGCGTCGATGGCCGACGACGCCGGTACCTCGTAGCCAAGGTCGTTCAGACCCAGGGCGCCGAGGTCGTTCAGATTCGGCGCGCGGAAGCCACGTCCGACGAGCCCATGCACACTCGCCACGCGATTGACCGCCCAGGTGAGATTCGCACTGAACGTCCAGTCCTGATAGTTCTGTTCGGAGTCGACGACTCCAAGGCTTTGGCCGGTTGCAGACAGGTTGGCCGCTGCGTCGGTTTGGACGTTCACGCGGGTGAAGCGACCGCTGAGTCGCGCTACGAGCACTCGACCATCGTCGCCGCGCAACACATCGAACTGGTCCTGCAGGAACAGTCCTGTGGTCGTATAACGCGACCCGTTTGGATAGAGCGCACGTTTCTGGAGCGTGATGCCCGAGACTGGATTAGTCTCATCACGCTGCGCCTCCACATGCTCGTCGTAGACCTCGCCACCAAACAGCAGCGCGTGTCGTGCGCCCAGGTGCGCGCCGGCCTGGACCGCGTAACCAAACGCATCCACTCCTACGTCGTCAGTGACGATGGTGTCGGACGGGTTGAGGTTCTGGCGGCTGGAGCCATCGTCCTGCGCGTTGACGGAGAACGTGGCGCTCAACCAGTCGAGGCGAGCCAGGTCCAAGCGCTCGTACCGCGCATAGAGGAGCTGCAACTGCTGCGGATCGAAATCGGATCGCAGCCGCCCGAGACCGCCCCACAGATCTTTGTAGCTTCGCACGTCATCTTGATCGCTCCGCTGGTACCATCCCGTCAGGTTCTGATCCGTGCCGAGGCGAGCGGTGGCCTTGGCGTACATGCCCGACTGAGCGAAGCCCGTGTCCACCTGGCGGCTACCCAAAATGCCATCGATCTGGTCAGGGTCCAGGCCGAACAGGCGATCAAGGACGTGATGCGAGTCTCGTCCCTCCCCGCCGCGCAGGTCGCCGATTTGCCGGTGCGAGACCCCCACGATGCCCGTGACCTTTCGACCGCGAAGGAACACGGACCCGTCTGCGCCACGCGCTTCGTCGGCGCTTCCCGCGAACAGGTTGACCGCACCGGCCGCCCTCCAGCCGCTGCTCGTGCTGAAATTGGCCTGCGGCGTGAGCACCTGGATGGCCCCACCCATCGCGTCGCTGCCAAATTGCGCACTGGCTGGCCCGAGCATGGCCTCCACACGCCCGCCCTGGCTCGGATCCACGAACGCGAGATACTGGTTCGGTCCCGAACGGAACGTGGTGTTGTTCAAGCGCACGCCATCGACGAGATTCAGGACCTGATAGCCGGTGAGACCGCGCAGAAACGGCGACGCTTGACCGTACGTGCTCTGCTGAACCATCACGCCCGGCGCGCCTTCGAGGGCATTGGCAATCGTGGCGAGTGGCCGGTGGCGGAAGTCGGCTTCCGTGCGTACCGTCACGATCGGTGCGGCGCGATCGACGTCCGCGATGGTCCCGCGCTCCGCGGTGACGGTCACTTCGCTCTGGAACCGCGCCAGCCCAAGTACGATCCGCACGGGAACCTCGACGGCATCGTCAAGCTCAAGACGAACCTGTCGGTCCTGAAACGGGCGCGCGGTGACGTGGAGCCAGTACGAGCCGGGCGGCAACGCGTCAAAGGCGAATGAGCCGTCAACCGCCGAGGCAGTGTCTTGAAGCAATGCCCCTTGCGCTGTTCGCACCGCCACATGAGCGCCGGCGATGCCCTCGCCAGACTCGTCGACCACGACTCCATTGTGCGAGTGCGCCTGTTCTTGTGCCTGCGCCACCTCAACTTGCATCAGCGCCATCAGCACGACGCTCAATCCGAAAAGCAGACGCATTGGAGCCGCCAGCATCGCAACCTCCGTGACCGAACCGGGGGAGTCGCAGGCTACTGGAGACTGGTAACTACAACCTGACAGCGAACACTCACGCGTACAAACTCTTCGCAACAGGGTTGCGACCCATCCGCAGCCCCATCGCTCGCCCGGGCCTCGCGCGCGCGATACGCTTCTCGACGCTCGAGGCCATCTGCGAGGCGCTCGCCTGTCAGCCTGGGGACATTCTGCGGTTCGAGCCGGAGTACGCCGAACGCAAGCGGCCGGCAGCGGCTACGCGATCGGGTCCGTAAACCGGTCCAGGTCCAATCGGCGTGTACCTTCCGGCGACCGAACGATGATAGCGACCGGCTCCTTGAGCGCCACGCCACTGATGCCACCACCGACGGTGTCGACACGGACGACCACCTTCTCGATCAGCTCGATCTCCAGATCGCCGACGGTGATCCGTGGGCCGGAGCGCAGGTCGCTCATCTCCTCGCCCGCCATCCCGCCGCCGCCGCTCGAAGGACGGGAGGCGAGAGAAGGAACGCGACCAGCGTGCCGGCAATGAGGAGCGGGCGCAGGCGAATCGTCGCCTGAAACACCCCCCTCAGCCCAGGATCCAGAAACGTCGGATGGCAATGAACGTCCAGTCCGCGGATGCCGGCCATGACCAACAATGGCGACAGGCATCCGTAGACGAACCCGGTGTCTGCCGGATTGTCGAGGCCAAAGATCATCTCCAGGTGAAACCGATCGAACGTCATCCGCCGAATCGCCGCGGTGAGCAGTCGCCCGACCCGGTGGAGGAGGCCACGCGTTCGCACGACGGCGAGGAGGACGCGCCGTCCGCTCCCGCGCTGCTTCCGTGGTGAGCGCGTCGAAGGGTCGTCGCGCGGGGCGTCCGTGGACCGGCCGCGCGATATTCGCACGTCGACGAGGCCAAAGAACCAACGGATGTGCCACCGGGCTTCCATCGTGTCGCCACGCCGGGCATCGATGACCAGTGCGACCGGCACGGCAAGCAGAGCCACGAGCGAGGCGAGCAGCGCCGCGATCGTCGCCGCGATGGCGAACATACCAGCGAGGACGATCTAGGCCGGGTTCTCGCCGCGCTTCTCGCCGCGCTTCTCGAGGATCTTGCCGACGGCCTCGCCGACTTTCTCGACCAGGGTGGCCGCACCGCGGCGAACGCCTTCCACTCGTGCGCCATCCCCGTTGACGACAATGACCGCCACCGGGGTGACGCCGCCACCCGCCCCGGACAATGCGCCCATGCCTTCCATGTTCACGGCCTTCGGGTTCTTCCCGGACCCACCACCGACTCCGAAGCCGAAGCCAACCGCGATGAGCGGAATAATCGTGCTGCCCCCGACGACGATCGGCGCACCGACGACCTGCCGCGTGCTGAGAATGCGCTCGATTTCGGTGAGCGTCGTCTTTAACAAGCTTTCCACGTGTTCCATATACCCTCCGTTAGGCCGCGAGGTGGCGTCAGGCACGATTCCGCTCTCTCCACATTGGTCTATCACTGCCGCGGAACTGACTCAATTGTCAGTTGGTGCAGGAGTGTCTCCATTGGCCCGTCAAGTGGAAACGCCGCCGGAGGCGATTGCCAATCGAGCAGCCGGATGTTACACAGGCGTTCCTGAAGGGGACGCGTTCGTATTGCTCAGGTGCTGACCACGGCAGGAGTCCCGCCACGACCACCGCGCCGCCTGCGCGATCAATCGCCCACTATTACGGACGCCCTCCGGCCTGCCGTATGGAGAGCCGACCTGATGGTTCGCCGCAGGCGGCAGTACTTCACGAAATCCCAATGGATACGCCGTTTCCCTACGCGGCACGCCGTCTGCAACCCGCTGAATATCCCCCTGTTACGCGGGCCCGCGCTCGAGCCTGCTCGATCTCTGTCTCCGTTACGCAGGGCAGGACACGCGCGTCAACACAACGATCAGGAGGATGTATATGAAACGGTTGGTTGCAGGACTCGTAGTGACGGTGGTCGTGGCGTTGATGGCCCAAGGGGGCATGGCGCAGACCAGGACCGTCGCGTCGGAGATGAGAACGGAAACCGGGGTTGTCGAAGCCATCGAAGCCGCCACCCGCACGGTGACGATCAAGAAAGCCGACGGCACGTA
>JALDXK010000522.1:0-4775 GCA_032155105.1 Acidobacteriota bacterium | reverse complement strand
GACGAGGACGGGGTACAGCCCGGGAGCAGACAGTTGGATGCGGTTCACGAGCTGAACGGCGAGCCACCCGGTCCCGATCCCGACGACACCTCCGATGCCCATTTGCTGGATGAACAGCGTTAGCAAGCCGGGCCCGAGATCGAGACGGCTGGTCAGTACTTCGAGAAGTCCGACCGTCATGAAGATTGCCATCGGGTCGTTCGATCCGCTCTCAACTTCGAGCGTGGCCGCGACGCGCTTCCTCAGATGTAAGCCTTGCGACCGCAGGATTGAGAAGACGGCTGCGGCGTCCGTAGACGCCACGATGCTCCCGAGGAGGAGACCGACGAGCGGACGGACGCCAAGGATGCTTGCCGCCGCCAGCCCGGTAATGACAGCTGTGACAATTACGCCGATCGTTGCGAGCAGCAGCGACGGTTTCCACACCGCGCGCAGCGCGGACCTGCGTGTCTGAAGTCCGCCGTCGAACAGGATGATCGCGAGCGAGAGCGTTCCAATGGCGTGAGCAACGCTCACGTCATCGAACTCGATGCCGCCGATGCCGTCTTCGCCGGCGAGCATCCCAACGCCGAGGAAAAGCACCAGGACGGGCAGTCCGAGTCGCGCTGAGAACCTGCTCGACACGATGCCGGCGAGCAGCAGCACAGCCGCCATCAGAATCAGTCGATCAACGAGGAACATGGACACTCAGCATCTGTCTTTCAGATTGTGCAGCTGATTTCATTGTGAAACGGCCGCACGATCGATGTTTGTTTTGGCTTCCCCGCAAATCATAAAGGCACAGACACTTAGCGCCTTTCTGCCACATCTGCTGTTGGTGCCCATCTTGCCTCCACACAGAGTGGGTGACGCGGACGTAGCCACCGGAACGCACACGTCGATGCCACTCGAGCACGGGCGTCCGTGAGCGCGCAATCGTCGCGTCCAGCGTTTCGAGCGGACCTGGTGCCGCGTCGCCCTTTATTGAAGGAGATCGCTGTGTCGAGATCGTCTCGCATTCTCTGTGCCGTTGACTTCTCGCGCCCCGCGCAGGCCGCGTTCGAGCACGCACTCGTGCTCAGTCGCGAACTCAACGCCGAGCTCACGGCTGTGCATGCCGTTCCAGTGAGCGAGGGCTTCAACTGGCGCGCACGCGAGCGGATCGCCAAGACCGAAGCCCTGCGCCGTGCGGCCAACGCTGCAGGCGTACATTTGCGCGTGACCGAGCAGCACGGCGACCCGGCCGGCGTGATTCTTTTGCATGCGAACGCGGGAAGGTTCGATCTCATTGTCCTCGGCACGCACGCAAGGACTGGTGTCGACCGGCTCCGCGCTGGATCGATCGCAGAACAGGTGACCAAGCGCGCCAAAGCCCCTGTACTGATTGTGCCGATGTCGGAGGAGCGCCGCCAGGACCCGGCATCGTTTCGTAACATCGTGTGCCCGGTTGACTTCACGCAAGCATCCAATCCAGCGCTTCGGCACGCACTACAGATGGTGAAGGACGGCGGGCGACTCACGCTCCTCCATGTCACCAAGGCGTACCCGAGCGTGTCGAGGTCTGGGTATCACTTCAACGTCCCTGAGTACGCCCGACTACTGCGGCAGAACGCCTGGCAGCGCATGCAGGATGCTGTGCCAGTCGAGGCACGAACCAGGGTCGACGTGCGCGCACGTGTGGTGTCAGGCACTCCGGCCACCGAGATAGTCAGGCTTGCCTCAGAGATCGACGCCGACCTGATCGTCATGGGCGTCACCTCGCGCGGAGCCATTGGCCGCAAGCTCATTGGCTCTACAGCAGCTCGCGTGATTCGAACCGCGGGCCGGGCTGTGCTCGCCGTGCCCGAACACTTCCAGGCGCGAGCGGATCTCACTATCGCATCGGAGTCTGTCAACACGCTCGCCGCGTGACGGGACTCCGAGCGTCGCTGTTCCTGTTCCCGTTGGACACTTGAATCCCCGTGCGCGGGGACCTGAAGGACGGAGACTATGAATCCGAACGTGATCCTCTGCCCGATCGATCTCTCGACGAATGGAACATCTGCCTTGATGCAGGCCGTGGAGCTCGCCCGGTGGTACAACGCGGGTCTCCACGTCGCACACGTGCGGGTCCGACCAGCATGGCGGCAACCGGCCGATCCGATGAACACTGGCGGCCCGGGTCAGCAACTGTCCTCATTCATGGAAGGTGTCGACACACGCGGAGTGCGACTGAACACGGTCGTGCTTCATGGCGATCACGTCACTGCCGTCGCAGAACACGCTCAATCCATTGCTGCCGACTTGGTGGTGGTTGCACGCCATGGCCGTGGCTACGGTTCGTACTGGCGACCTGGTATGTATGCCAAGGATCTCGCGTGGGAGCTCGCATGCCCGACGCTGGCAGTGCCGGACGCCGGGCCGCCCGACCCAAAGAGTGCATTCTTGAACATTCTGTGTCCGACGGACTTTTCGGCCGCGTCGAGCGAGGCGCTCCGGCAGGCACTGGTCCTGGCGCAACAGAGCGGCGGCAGACTGACATTACTGCACGTGTTGAAAGGATTCCCGTACGAGGCGCCATATTCTGGCGGAGCTGCGTTTCGCCTGATCGACGAATACCGCGCACGGGTTGACAGGATCTCGCGGCAGATGCGGGGTGTAGTACCTCCAGACGCCTTCAACTGGTGCCACATCGAAACAACCGTCGTCTCCGGTGTCGCTCACCGAGCCATCCTCGCAACCGCGTCGGAGATCGAGGCTGACCTGATCGTCATGGGACTGCCGGAGCGAAGCGGAATCGACCGCATAATCATGGCGTCCACTGCCACGCCGGTACTCAGAAACGCCGGTTGTCCTGTTCTGGTGGTGCGCGCGCGTGCAGCTGATCCGTCCCGTGTCATGGCCGGAGACGTCTTCGAAACCCCCGAACGGCCTGAGTTCGCACTCGGTCCGATCTCTGCAGACCCATCCGCGGCGAGTGTCTCCACGGTGTAACGTTGGGGCGAACACAGACGTTCGCCCCCTCTCGACCGCCGGAGACGCCGAATCGGACTATGCAGCAGGCTTGGCGGCGACCCGCCTGGCGCGCTTGGATCGCACCACTTGGACCGAACACGGCGCGGACGCGACCACCGCCGCTGCAACCGACCCGAGCACCAGGCGCTTCACGCGACCGTACCCATGAGAACCCACGACGATCAAGTCGGAGTTCCATTCGCGCGCCTCGTCGACGATGACGTCTTTTGGCACACCCTCGCGGATCTTGGTGGACACGCTGACGTCTCGTGACCGACGCCGAATCCGTTTCCTGGCCGCTTCGACGATCTCCGGCGCATGTCGCGCCTGCTCTTGGGTCTGTTCAACGTGAATCGCAGCAATCACCAATGCGGGATCCAAGATTAGAGGAACGGTAGCGTGAACGACCGTAAGCACGCGGACCCTCGTGCCCTTCGGCCAATGGCGCGCGGCGACTTCTGCCACTGCTGCGTCGCTGTGACGTGAACCGTCAATGGCCAGAAGTACTCTCATATCGTCCTCCCTGCGGATCACGGTAGGTTGCCCGCCTGAGGCCTCGACGGATCGCTTTGCTCAGACGGTGTGCGGCTTGTGTCACCGACGCGAACGGCCATGCCGTTGTTGCGTTTACGAAGATGCGCCGGCCATCGATCAGGTCCGCGGTTATCGAACATCGTGAATCGACGCCGCGCCTTGGCCCGTTCAGATCGTGGACACGGACGGTGATACGACGAATGTGAGGCTCGAAACGGCGCAATAGGAACGACAGCCGGCGTGCCGCGTACCCCCGCAATGCTGCCACGGTACCGGGTTGACTTGCGCGAATGACGAACTCAATCGGCTGATCCATCCTCATAACCTCCACCGGGACCACTCCTGTTTGCGACTTCGTGGACCCTCGAGGCCTACTTGGCCTCTCCTTCGCATTCGGGGCATCGATACTCGAGGTATCGCACCCATTCCACGAGGTCCTCGGGCGCAGGTAGGTCTTCGACCCGTGAAGAGTGAGCGACGTGAGCGACCTCGCCCCATTGATCTGCGACAACGACGCTCGGACACGGCACACCTCCGACTCGGTCTTCTGTGACGATCCATTTCGTGTCGTCATCGTTGAGCCTGCTGACGAGAGCCGTGAGCCGGCGAGCGTAGTCTCGTGCTGGAGCCCTCGCATCCGGTAGCGTCACCAGGACGAGGTTTTTTCGCTGCCAGAGCGACGTGTAACGGACTTGCTCCCCCGCGAGATCGGTAACCTCGAAGTGCGGGACCAGGTGATGTGTCTGCCGCACGTTCTTCTCCTGCTCAGTCCAAGACGCACCCTCCAACGGGAGCGGGCACAGCCGCGCCACTCCGGGCGTCCACGAAGGCGGGTCGCTCGCGGGAAAGGAGTCTGCGAGGACGTCGTCGATCCAGCTCGATCGGGTTCGATTCTCGCGAGTTGCCTCGTCAAGCAGCGCCTTGGCGGTATGCAGTCTGCTCTTCACGCTCGTAGGTCGTTTCATTGGTGTGCGGGCTGCTCCATCGTGACGGTTGCAAACCGTGGTCCCGAAGGAAACTCGGCTCGATCCTCGTTCGGACCGCCTGTTCCGGTCCGTCGACGCGCCGCACCGCCGTCCCTGATACTTCGAATCGAAACGGAGCCTTCAGAATGAAATCGCCACTAGCCTAGAATGAGTGAGCAGGCCTCCGATGAAGCCGCAGCCGCTGCCCGACGACGTCGATCTCGCCCACCTTCACCTCGCTGAATTGCTCGACTTCAGACCCGACCAGGGCGTCATTCGCCTCCACGAGCAGCGAGTCGTGGT
>JALDXK010000521.1:0-4793 GCA_032155105.1 Acidobacteriota bacterium | reverse complement strand
CATGTACGATCGCGCCGCCTACGCCGAAAAGCTGCGGCGGTGCGGTTTCGTCGGCGCCGCGATCGATTCCATCGGCGATCACGTGTTTCCAGGATTCGCGCGGCACATGGCGTTGTACGGCGAAGGGCGCGAGTGGTTCTCGGTTGCCATCGACCTGCGGCCGGAGGACTTCGTGGCGGAGGAGTGGCTCTGCGCGTGGCGCGACCTGATGGGAATCGAGGAGTATGTGATCGCGGTTGCAGACAAGCCCGGGCTTCAGTCCGACGCGAGGACGAACTCGACGTCCACACCGCGACTGATCTGAATCGGCCACAGCTCGTCCGCCGGTTTTCACTTTGATCTCGATCGACGTCCGCATACGATCCGCGTTCAGAAAGGCTAGGAGCGCATCATGCCGTCACGCAAGGTACCGCGCCCGCCAGCGCGTCGATCTTCTCGCGCCGTCGCCACACCGCCGCCGCCTCCATCCCAGCCTCCTGTGCCGCAGAAGTTGCACGACGTGCCGAAAGCCGTTCCTGAGGCAATGGAGAGCATCCTCAAACTGATCGTGCGGCGGCAGGAGAAGTAATGCGGTGAACGATCGACGCCATTCACGCGGCGTCTGCCGAGTGGTTTGCGCGGAGCGCAAGAGCCACTCTCCGCGGCACAGGGTCGCATGTGGTTGCTCGATCAATGGGTGCCGGGCCTCGGCGTGGCTCGCACGCTGGTGCGCGTCTGACGCGGAACCGTTTCTGCCTGTTCGTGTTCGAGAATTACCCGGTGTCTGGCCGGGGGAGGCCCGGGTGGCCGGCGTCGACCTGCGCGAAACCCAGGGCATCGTCGTCTCGAGCTCTCCGCTCACGGTGATCGTCTCGAAGGGATGGGAGTGGCTGCAGATGTTGTACGACGTGACGTGCATCGACCACGCGTCGGTCCTCGGCCTGCTGCAGGCGCTCACGACGTGCCTTCGGGAGGTAGCGGCGGCGCCGCACCGCCCGATCAGCGAACTCACTCGCAGTGCCTGATGGGCGACAAGATGCGCGCGACCCGTCCCACACCGGAAGACCTGCATGCCGACCTCACCTTTCTGCGGGAGATGTTCCCGCGCCTCGACAGAAGCTTCACGTCGCAGACGGCAGCCGTCTTTGCCGAGCGTGTGGATGCGGCGCTCGCGCGAGTGGCGTCGCTCAACGAGGGCGCATTCGCCATGGCCGTGGCGCACGCCATCGCCGCGGCGGACAACGCGCACACGATGCCGCTGCTGCATCAGTGGTTGCGCGTCGCGCCGGTGCGCCTGCACTGGTTCAGCGACGGGATGTATGCGGTCCGGGCCGCCGCCGGCCCGCCCGAGCTCGTTGGCGCGAGGATTCTTGCGATTGCCGGTCTCGCACCGGAAACGTGGCTGGCCCGCCTGCACGATTACATCAGCGGCACCAGCGCCCGTCGACGCGTGCTCAGCGCGTTCTACATGAGCAGCGCCGAGGCGCTGTCGGCCATCGAACCAGCCGCGTCGCCGGATCTCCTGTCGCTCACCTTTGTCGATCGCGGTGGACGGCACCACACGTGCCGGCTCGAGAGCGCTCCGCTGGACGCCAATACCGTGCTGTACCCCCGCATCGACGCCAACCTTGGCCGCGTGTCGCCGTCGGATGCGCTGCCGTGGCGGCAATCGCTCGATGCGCTCGAGGATGTGCCGCTGTACTTGCGGGACGCTGAACGCCACGTCGTCCATGAATGGCGGGGGCACACGCTCCACATCGCCCTGCGCCGGCTGCTGAACGCCGATGACCTCGAGATCAAGCCCTACCTTGCACAGGTCATCGAGGAGGCGCGCTCACGCCCAATCCGCCACGCCATCGTCGACTTGCGGTTCAACGATGGTGGCGACTTCGCGCTGGCGCGGAAGTTCGCCCAGGCACTGCCATCCACCTTGCGCGACGATGGGCGCCTCTGGATTGTGATCAACCATGAGACGTTCTCCGCCGGCCTGATCGTTGTTGCGTTGCTGAAGTATTACGGCGGCGCCCGGGCGACGATCGTGGGTGAGCCTGCGAGCGATCGCCCGGTGTTCTGGGCCGACGGCGGCGTCTTCGAACTCCCGCGCACCGAACTGCCGGTGCGCTGCGCGACGGCCCTTCACGATTGGGAGCGCGGTTGCCATGACGCTGCGCGTTGCGCGTGGTTCAACTTGCTTTACAGCGTGCCGGCGGGCTCGCTCGAGCCGTCGGTTCCCGTGCCGCTGAGCTTCGACGACTACGCGAGTGGGCGCGACCCGGTCTTGCCTGCAATTCTGGCCCGTGATGACGAGTGACGATGCCTGTGACGAGCGGCAAAAACGAGCTGCATCAACCCCTGTCACGGGGTTGAGTATTTCCTGTGATCGCGATATGGTGCGCCTTTCCAGCGGACGGAGGTAGTCGTGTCAAACCCCGAAGACGCCGATCAGGGACGGATTTACAAGGTCGTCATCAATCACGAGGAGCAGTATTCGATCTGGTGGATCGAACGTGACAACCCGCTGGGCTGGAACGATGTTGGCAAGTCCGGGACCAAGGAAGAGTGTTTGTCGTACATCGAACAGGTGTGGACCGATATGCGGCCGCTGAGTCTGCGTCAGAAGATGGCGGCGGATGAGTTGAACAGCCAGGCTCGCACCAGCCAATAACTCTCGACATTGTCGAGCGGCCAACTCCTCTGGCCGTGCGATGCTCGCGACCCCCCTCGCGATTGCCGGCTCTTCAATGTAAGGCGCCCAAGTTATCGAGGCTGAGAGAGATGTGCGAATTGGCCGCGTTTCCGCTCACGTCGCCGCAGCAGCAGATCTGGCTTCATCAACAACTCCTGCCGAACCTGCCGCTTTACAACATCGGCGGCAGCCTGCGCATTGCCGGTGATCTGCCGATCGATCTGTTCGTGCAGGCGTTGCGTGACGTGGTGGCGAGTGCGGACGCGTTGCGCACGGTCCTGGTTCCCGGCGATCCGCTGCCGCAGCAGGCGTTCCGGCCGAGCGTCGACGTGCCGATCGCCCGGTACGATTTTTCCGGCTTCGCCGACCCCGACGGCGCGGCGCGCGACTGGATGCTCGCGGAGTTCAGGCGGCCCATCCCGTTGCACGGTGGGCTGCTCTTCGACTTTGCCTTGCTGCGCACGGGCCCCTCGTCTCATTACTGGTTTCACAAGTACCACCATCTCATCACCGACGGGTGGGGTATCTCGCTCATCGTTCAGCGTGCCGCGGCGTGCTTCGCGGCGTTGCTGGCGGGGAAAGTCACCGAGCCTGGGAAGACGAGTTCGTACGCCGAGTTTGCGGCTTCCGAACCGCGCTACCTCGTCTCGCCTGACTACGAGACCGACGGGGCGTATTGGTCCGAGCGGCTGCGCCGCCCACCCGACGCGCTCCTTCCGGCCCGCCCCGAGGCTTCGGGTGGCAGTCTGGTCTGGGAGATCGACCGAGCGGCGTACGACGAACTGTCGGAATGGAGCCGCGAGCACGGCGTGTCTTCGTTCCATGTGCTGCTCGGAGCGCTCTATACCTATTTGGCAAGGAGCCGCGGGGTTCAGGACGTCGTGCTCGGCGTGCCGGCGCTCAACCGGAAGACGGCGCGCGAGAAGACGACGGTCGGTCTCTACGCCGGGCTCAAGCCGTCACGCTTCCTCGTCACTCCGGGCGAATCGGCCCTCGACTTCGTGCGACGCATTCGCGCGCAGCTCACTCGCGATTATCGCCACTACCGGTTCCCGCTCGCCAGGATGTCCCGAGGGCTCTCGGCACACGAGCGGGGGCAGTCCGGCATTTTCGACGTCGTGCTGTCGTTTGAGCGGCACAACTACGATGCCGTCGTCAATGGCCACCCCGTGCACATGGAAGCGCTGGCCAACGGGTTCGAGCAGAACGGTCTCGCGATCTTCGTGCGGGACTATCACCAGGCCCGGCCCGTGCGCGTGGACTTCAACTACAACAGTGAGGCGTTCAGCGAATGCGAGGTCCGCCGCGTGATCGAACGACTGGAGTCGCTGCTTGCGGAGATCCGGCAGCATCCGACGCGGTCGTTGGGAAGGCTGGCGGTACTGCCGGAAACGGAACGCGCTACGCTCACTGGTGTCTGGTCGCGCGGGCAGAGCCGGGAGGCACGCACGGACTGCGTGCACGACTGGTTTGCGGCATGCGCCCGCGAGCATCCGGACGCATCGGCGATTGCATGTGGCGATGATCGCCTGACCTATCGCGACCTGGTTGAACGGTCCAACGCGCTGGCGCGGCGGCTGCAGGCGTCGGGGGTGGGCCCGGAAACCTGTGTCGGCATCGCGCTGCCGCGTACGCCGGCGCTACTCGTGGCCGTGCTCGCGGTCCTCAAGGCGGGCGGCGCATACGTGCCGATTGATGGCGCGTATCCCATCGAGCGGATTCGCTGGATGGTCCGCGACGCCGGGATCCGTCTGATTGTCGCGGAGCCCGGTGAGCTGGCGTGGGCGAACAGCGAGGGGATCAGGATCGAGAGCGTCGATGACGAACGCGCGCCAGACGCGCCGCCATGTGCCGCGCGACCCGACCACCTCGCCTATGTGATCTACACGTCTGGGTCGACCGGCCGCCCCAAGGGCGTCATGGTGTCGCACCGCAGCATCGCGAATTACCTGGCGTTCGCGATCCAGGCGTATGACCTGTCGTCGCCGCCGGCGCTCGTGCCGCTGCACTCGTCGCTCGGCTTCGATGCGACGATCACCAGTCTTCTGGCGCCGCTGCTCGCAGGCGCCTGCGTGCGGATGCTGCCGGGCGCGAATGGCGGCGTCGAGTGGTCGCCGATGGCGATTGA
>JALDXK010000520.1:0-4807 GCA_032155105.1 Acidobacteriota bacterium | reverse complement strand
GTGGTGGGAGCATCAGCTCGCGCCCGGCGCGGGGGCGTACACGCTCTGCAGCGCCATCGAGTTGGATGGCGTGGTCGACGCGGCGGCGCTCGGAACCGCGCTCGATCACGTCGTCGCGCAACAGGGCGCGTTGCGGGCGACGTTCGAGCTGCGCGACGGCGAGCCTGGCGAGGTGCTGCAACCAGCGCAGCCGGCAGATTTTCGTCTGATCGACCTCTCCGGCGCTGATGCGGCCGCGCGATCGGCCGCCGCGGTTGCCGCGATCGTGTCTGCCGAGGCACGGCGACCGTTCGATTTGACACGCTTGCCGCTGTGGCGCACCACGTTGATTCGGCCGTCGCCGACCGCTTCGGTGATCGTCGTGGCCCGTCACCACCTGATCGCGGACGGGGCGTCGATGGGCGTGTGGTTCGACGCGATCGCCGATGCCTACGCGGCGGCGCTCAGCGGATCGGTGCCGCCGGTGTCGGGCGACGTGGATGCGTATGCTGCGGTTCGCGCGTCCCAGCGCGCATGGCAGGCGAGCCCGGGGTATGCCGCTCAGCGTGCGTACTGGACGGCGCGCCTCTCGGACGCACCAGCATCGTGGCTCGTGCCGCCGGACTTCCGCGCCGCATTACCCTCTGGCACCGCGGGCGCCGTCGAGGCGGGCCCTCTTCCAGCTGCAGTGCTCGGCCCGCTGCTGCGAGTGGCCGAGGAAGCGGGGGCAACTCCGTACATGGCGCTCCTCGCCGTTGTGCTGCTGGTGCTGCACCGCAGGAGCGGCGGCGTCCGCGACCTCGTGGTTCGCGCCCCCATCGACGTGCGCGAGGCAGGTTGGGAGTCGGTGATCGGGTTTCTGATCAATTCCGTCGTGCTGCGCACCGAGCTCACCGGCGACCCCTCGTTTTCGTCGTGGCTTCAGACCGTGCGTGACACGGTGCTCGGCGCCACGGCGCACCGCGAGTTGCCGTATCCCGACGTGATCAGCACCGTACGGAGCGCCGGAGGACCAGCCGACTGGAGCGTGCCGATCGAAGTTGCCTATCAACATTGGCCTGCCGCCGAGCCGCGCGTCCTCGGGTTGCCCGCCCGGATTAGCGCGGTGGACACGGGCGCGGTACGTTCGCCGCTGGCATTCGTGATCGATCAGCAGGGTCCGGCGGCGTGGGTGCGGGCGGAGTATCGAAGCGATTTGTATAGCGGCTCCACGATTGCGCGGGTGTTGCGGAGCGTGCACGCGCTGGCGGCATCGGCGGGATCGACACCGCACCGCCCGGTGTCGATGCTCTCCAGCCTGTCGCCGGAGGATCGCCGCGTGGTGCTGCTTGGCAGCAATCGCACGCACCGGGCCGGCACCCCGGAGTCGCTCCCTGCATGGCTGGCAGAGACACCGGTGTCGCCGCACGCGCTTGCCGTGGTCTCCGCCGACGGCCAACGCGCGTGGACTTACGGAGAACTTGCGCCGGCCGTGCGCGCGCAGGCGGCTGGGTTGCAAACCCGCGGCGTTGGACCTGGAATGGTCGTCGCGGTAGCGCTGGAACGCAGCATCGAGCTCATCGTGGCGCTGTGGGCCATTGTCGAAACCGGCGCGGCGTGGCTGCCGCTCGACATCGAGGCGCCCCTGGCGCGGCAACAGGGGATGCTGTCTGCGAGCGGTGCCCGCGTGCTCATCACGGAGGCCGATCACGCCGCGCGTCTCGGCAGCGCGATCCCGGTCCTGTCGCCGCTGGCGCCAGGGGCTGCTGCAGAGGCTTTTGCAGCATCGTCGACGCCGCCCGTGCCGCAGCGGCCCGCGCCGGATGAGGCTGCGTACGTGCTCTACACGTCGGGATCGACAGGATCTCCGAAAGGCGTCGTCATCACGCAGCGTGGCGTCTGCAACCGCCTGCGATGGATGCTCGACACGTTTGGGTTTGCGGCGATGGATCGCGTGCTGCAGAAGACGATGCTGACGTTCGATGCGTCGGCGTGGGAATGGATCGCGCCAAGACTCGTGGGCGGCTGCGTGGTATTGGCGACGCCGAATGCGCATCGCGATCCCGCGGCCCTGGTGCGAACACTGCGGGCCGGCCAGGTCACGATCCTTCAAGTGGTGCCGTCGTTGCTGCAGGCGCTCCTCGAAGAACCGGAATTGACGGCTGGCGCATTGCGCCAGGTGTTCTGCGCGGGAGAGGTGCTGACGACAGAGCTCGCGACGCGTTGGCAGGCACGCACAGGCGTCCCGCTGTGCAACACCTACGGACCGACCGAGGCGGCGATTGACGTCACCGCCTGGCGTTGCGCGCCCGTTGAATCCGATCCCGTTCCGATCGGGCGGCCCATCGACAACACGCGCGCCTACGTGCTCGATGGCAACGGGAGTCCCATGGGCGTGAGTGAGGTCGGCGCGCTCTACGTGGCGGGCGCCGGCCTCGCGCGCGGATACCTCGGCCAACCTGCCCTGACCGCCGCACGCTTCGTGCCCTGTCCGTTTGGTGCGCCGGGAGAACGGATGTACGCGACCGGCGACCGGGCGCGATGGCGCGCCGATGGCGCGCTCTTGTATGCCGGCCGCGCCGACGCGCAGCTCAAGTTGCGCGGTGTGCGCATCGAGCCCGGCGAGATCGAAACAGCGCTCGAGGCCGAGCCGGGCGTGACGCGTGCCGTGGTCGTTGTGACGACGGTGAACGGTGCACCAACGCTGACGGCCTGTGTCGTCGGAGCGGCGGCGGTCATCGCGCGCCTGCCTGCGGCGATGGCGGAGCGCCTGCCCTCGGCGTATCAGCCGGGAAGGTACGTTTCAGCTGATGCGATTCCGCTGACGCCGCACGGCAAAGTGGACCGGGCGGCAGTGGCGCGGCTGGCGATGGACGCGCCGGCCGCCGTCTCCGCGCCTCACCATCTCTCACCGCGCGACGAGCTCGAAGGGCAGATGGCGCGCCTCTGGAGCGAGGTGCTTGGTGTCGTGATTGACGATCCCTCAGCGACGTTCTTTGCGCTTGGCGGTCACTCGCTGCTCGCCGTTCGGCTGATTGCCCGCCTCGAGGCCCAACTCGGTTTGACGATGACGCTGGCCGCGTTCTTTGGCAACCCGACCCTCGCGGGGATGCGCGACCATGCGCAACAGATCGCGGTGCCGATGCGCAGCGAAGCACCGCCTGGCTTGTCGGCGGCGCAACGGCGCATGTGGTTTCTCGATCAATGGGCACCGGGACGCAGCGTGTATACCGCGGCGGAAGGCTACGCGTTGAAGGGCCCTTTTGACGTCGCGGCGCTCGGAGCGGCGTTGACGCTGCTGGTGGCCCGGCACGAAGTGCTGCGCACACGGATCGTCGGCGTGGGTGGCGTGCCGCAGGCGCAGGTGGTGCCGGCCGACGCGGTCGGGCCCGCGCCGATCATGGTGATCGATCTGCGCGACCTGCCGGAGGCGGCGCAGGCGTCTGCCGCGGCGGAGCGCCGGGCGGCCGAAGCGGCCACACCTGTGCCCATCGATCAGGTGCCCCTGCTGCGGGCGCTGGTAATTCGACGGCACGAGTCGACGGAGTTGGTGTTGAGCTGGCCGCATGCGATTTCCGATGCGACGTCGAGCCGGGTGCTGTGGGGCGAGCTGGCGGCTCACTACCGCGCGGCGAGACACGGCGTGTCTGCGCCGCTGCCGCCGCTGACCGCGCAGTACCACGACTTCGTGGCGTGGGAGCACGCCACCCAAACACCCGCAGCACTCGCCGCGAGCGTGGCGTATTGGCAGCAGCAACTCGCCGGCGGCACGCTGGTGCGATTACCGGCCGATCGATCGAGCGCCGCGCCGGCGGTCGTACTGGAGAGCGCAGTCGAGACCGTGATCGTCGAGTCGCCGATGGCCACACTGCTCGCCGAACGGAGCCGCGCGGCGGGCGTGACGCCGTTCATGATGCTGCTCGCCGCGTGGCAGGCGCTGGTGTATCGCTATACCGGTCAGACCGACATCACGCTCGCGACGGTGATCGATCAGCGGCATCGGCCGGAGTGGCAGCCGTTGATCGGATTGTTTCTCAACACGCTGCTGTTGCGGACCGACCTCGGTGGTGACCCGACCGGACGCGCGCTGCTGGCACGTGTCCGCACCGTCGCGCTGGGTGCCTACGCGCACCAGGACGTGCCCTTCGATCGCGTCGTCGAGACACTCGCGCTACCCCGCGAAGGCCGCGGTGCTCCACTCTGCCCGCTGCTGTTCGTCCATCAACAGGCGGCGGATAGCTGGACGCTCGATGCGGATCTCGCGGCCACGCCTCTCGCGGTCGGCTCGAGCGGCGCCAAGAGCGACCTGACGTTAATCGTGACCGAAGGCCGCGACAGCGTGGCGCTCACCGCCGAGTACGCCACCGCGCTGTTCGACGCGCCGACCATCCGCCGGCTCCTCACGCACTACCGCACCCTGCTGCACGGTCTCCTGGTCGCGCCGGACACGCCTGTCTCGCGCCTGCCGTTGCTCGACGTTGACGAAACGGCGCGGCTGATTTCGGCGTCACCGTCGGCTCCCGACGACGAGCCCGCGGAGGATGTGATGCGCGCGTTCGACCGCAGGGCTTCGGCGCATCCACATCGAATCGCGATTGTGCATGGCGAGCGCGAGATCACCTACGGCGATCTCGCGACGAAGTCACATCAACTCGCTCGCCGCCTGCGCGGGTTGGGTGTCGGCCCGGAGGTCTGCGTCGCGCTGTGCCTCGATGGCTCGATCGACTTCGTGGTCGCAGTCTTTGCCACGCTCAAAGCCGGCGGAGCCTACCTGCCGCTTGATCCGATGCTGCCTCCGGCGCGCCTCGCGCGTGCGCTTGGCACGGCAAGAGTGCGGTTCCTGCTGGCA
>JALDXK010000519.1:0-4810 GCA_032155105.1 Acidobacteriota bacterium | reverse complement strand
CGGCCGGCCTGCACCCGGAGGACCTGGCGCTGTGGGCCACGCGCAATGGCCTGCGGCTGTTGCTGCTGCTGCTGCTGGCACTGGCTGCCAACCGGTTTGCGGCCGCGGTGATCACCCGCGCCGCTGGTGAGATCGGCAATAGCGCCGATCCGTTCGACGAGCGGCACAAGCGCGCCCAGACGCTGGGCGCCACTGTCCGCCGATTCTTCTCGATCCTGATCTGGGGCGCAGCGGTGCTGATGGCGCTGCGCGAGCTGGGCGTCGACATCACGCCGCTGCTGACCGGCGCCGGCATCATCGGCCTCGCCGTCGGCTTCGGCGCGCAAACGCTGGTGAAGGACATCATCTCGGGCCTGTTCCTGATCGCCGAAGATCAGGTGCGCATCGGCGACGTCGTCGATATCAACGGCATTGGCGGCGCGGTCGAGCAGATCAACCTTCGCACCATCGTGCTGCGTGACGCCGAAGGCGTGGTGCACGCGATCTCCAACGGTGAGATTCGGGTTGTCTCCAATCGCAGCAAGGACTTCGCCTACTACGTGATCGATCTCGGCGTTGGCTACGACGACGACACCGACCGCATCGTCGACGTCGTGCGCGAAGTGGCGCTCGAACTGATGCAGGATCCGCGCTATGCGGCGTATGTGCTCGAACCACTCGAAGTGGTGGGTGTGGACGCGTTCAAGCCGTCCGAAGTGACGCTGCGTTTCCGCATCAAGACACTGCCGCTCAAGCAGTGGGAAGTCGGGCGCGAGTTGCGGCGACGCATCAAGCGGGCCTTCGACGAGCGCGGCATCCGCATCCCGGGGCCGCAGCTGTCCATTCAAATGAGACGCGACCTGTCCCGCCGTAGCGACGAAGACGCGAAGGCGGATTTAACGCCGGCTAAATAGCTGCCACAGTTTTGCCACAGCTGTGCCTTCGTGGTTTCACGAGGGCGGCGTCGAATCCAGTATGAAGCGACTTCTCTGGATCACGGGCGTCTGTGTGGTGCTGGCTCTGGCGGTGGCGTACTACGTCCGGGTGGACGTATCCGCGGCGCCAACTCAACTGACGTTCGACAGCGTCTCACGTGGTGACGTCACCGCCACGGTCGAGGCAACTGGCACGCTGCAGCCGCTCGATACCGTCCAGGTGGGCACGCAGGTATCGGGCATCATTTCGTCGATCGGCACCGACTTCAACCAGCTTGTGAAGCGCGGCCAGGTGATCGCCATGCTCGACCAGGCGATCTTCCAGACCCAGATCGATCAGGCCAAGGCGACCGTGATTCGCCTGCAGTCCGACCTCGAGCGGGCGCAGGTGCAATACGAGGATGCGCAGCTGAAATTGAAGCGGGCCGAGCAGCTCGCTGAGGCGCAACTGCTCGCCCTGCAGGACGTCGACACCGCGCGATCCACCGCGCGCGTGGCGCAAACCGCGCTCACCGGCGCGGGGGCGCAACTGACGCAGGCGGAAGCGGCGTTGACGCAGGCCAGGGTCAACCTGTCGCACACCGTGATCACCGCGCCGACCGACGGCATCGTGCTGAACCGCGCGGTGGAAGTCGGGCAAACAGTATCGGCCGGCCTCCAGGCGCCGACGCTGTTCGTGATTGCGCGCGACCTGAAGCGGCTCGAGCTCCAGGCGCGCGTCGACGAATCAGACGTTGGCGGCGTCGAGCCCGGTGCGCCGGTGACGTTCACCGTCGACGCATATCCGCGCCGTGAGTTCACGGGCGTCGTGCGGCTGGTGCAGCTGCAGCCGCAGACGGTGCAGAACGTTGTGACCTACACCACCGTCATCGACGTGCCGAACGACGATGGCCGGTTGAAGCCGGGCATGACGTCCACGGTATCGATCCAGGTGGCGCGTGCGGAGAACACGCTGCGCGTGCCGTCGGCCGCGATGCGCTTCGCGCCCACCGAAGAGGTGCTGAAGGAGTTCCCGTCGACGGACGCACCGACCGAGGGCGAGCCTCGTCGCGGACCCGCAGTGTGGCAACTGGTTGATGGCCGGCTCCAGCGCATCCCGGTTCGTGTTGGTGTCTCCGACGGCACGCAGGTCGCGATCACGACCGATCGCCTGGACGAAGGCGCATCGATCGTGACGGGGATCGCGCGGTCGGACACGACCACGGCTGCCGCGCCCGCGGCGAGCGGTTCCCCGCTCGTGCCGCAGATGCCGCGGCGCCCGGGAAACGCAGGAGGCGGCGCCCGCCAGGGCCGCTGAACGAACATGAGATTCAGCAGCACGATCGGGCTCGCTTTCGAGGCGATCACGCGCAACAAGCTGCGCTCGGCGTTGACGTCGCTCGGCGTCATCATGGGCGTGGCCGCGGTGATCGTCATGATGGCGCTCGGCGACGGCGCCAAAGCGTCGATCGAACAGCGAGTGTCGAGCCTCGGCACGGATGTGCTGACGGTGTCGGCGGGATCCGCGAACGTGGGCGGGGTGCGCATGGGCCAGGGCGCGGTGACCACGCTGACGCCGGCGGATGCCGCCGCGATCGCGGCACAGGTCCGCGGCGTCCGAGCGGTGTCGCCCGGCGTGAGCACCCGCGCGCAGGTCATCGGTCCGGCGGGCAACTGGCAAACGCGCGTCGAGGGTGTGAGCGCCGCGTTCCCCGACATCCGCGCCTGGGACGTGTCGCCCGGCGGGTTCTTTACCGACGAGGATGTGGAGCGCGCGAGCCGCGTGGTGGTGATCGGCGCAATGGTGCGCGACCAGGTGTTCGGCGCGGATCGCAATCCCGTTGGCGAGATCATCCGCGTCAACAACCAGCCGTTCCGCGTGATGGGCGTGCTCGAGCGGAAGGGACAATCGGCGTTCGGGCAGGACCAGGACGACACCATCGTCGCGCCCTACACCGCCGTGCAGAAGCGGCTGATGGGCGTGACGCACGTGTCGAACATCCTCGTGGCCGCGGCGCCCGGCACGCCGACGTCGGAGCTGACGGCTGCGGTGTCGGAGGTGCTGCGCCTGCGCCACCAGATCCGGCACGGAGAGACGGACGACTTCTCCGTTCGTTCACCGGAGGAAATGGCGCGCGTGTTGTCGTCGACGACCGACACCATGGCCTACCTGCTCGCGAGCGTGGCGGCGATTTCGCTCGTCGTCGGCGGCATCGGCATCATGAACATCATGCTGGTGTCGGTGACCGAACGAACGAGGGAGATCGGCCTCCGCCGCGCCCTCGGCGCGAAGCGCGCCGACGTGTTGCGGCAGTTCGTGGCCGAGGCGCTGTCGTTGAGCCTCGCCGGCGGCACAATGGGCGTGCTGCTTGGCATCGCGTCCGCGTATACGTTGAGCGCGGTGCTGAGCTGGGCGACCGCGGTCTCGCCCGTGGCAATCGCGATGTCGTTTGGCTTTTCAGCGATGGTGGGCGTTGTGTTCGGTTACGTTCCTGCACGTCGGGCGGCAGCGCTCATGCCTACGGAAGCGCTCAGATACGAGTAACCTTTGCGGACACGGATCTATGTCCTTTAACTGTCGCCCTCCACATCCGATCGGTGCCGACGCGAATGCCGATGCGGGGATCCCAGATGATGTCGTCGTGGGTGATACCGCGATCGTGAATCGTGAGCGGCCCGCGCGTCAGCGGGCGCAGGTTGTCGGCTAGCGTAATGCCCATCGCGCGGCAGAGATTGCCCGGGCCTCGACAGAGCTCGTGATCGGCAACCGGCGGCTTTCCTTTCCGCCATGGCGCGCGCGAGCGGCGGCGGCGCATCAGGACCAGCCCCTCGAGCGGCTCCAGCGCGCGAATCAGCACTGCCGCCGGGTGGCCCTCGTCTTCGGTCACCGCGTTCAGCATGTCGTGCAGGCCGTAATTCAGGTAGACGTAGGCGCGGCCGGGCGGCCCATACAGCGGCGCATTCCTCGTCGTCGGGCCTACCGCGGCGTGGCAGGCCGGGTCTTCTTCACCGATGTAGGCCTCGGCTTCAACGATTGCGCCGGCTGTCAGCCCCGCCGTTGACTTGTAGACGACGACCTTGCCGATCAGCTCGCGCGCAACGTCGAGCGTGGGACGTCGATAGAACTCAACCGGCAGGATCACGGCACGGCGAAGCCGAGCTCGGCGAGATAACCGAGCGCCTGAACGCGGCGGGAGCGATCGTCCACCGCCTCACGAATCATCGAGACCGAGCCGTCGTTGAGCAGGCGTTCGCGCGCAAAGGCCACGGCGAGCGCCGTGGCGTCGCGGCCGCTCGACCACGGATCGGCGGCGGCACGTGTGACGATGGCGATCGAGGAGGTATCGCCGATGCGCGCCAGGGCCTCGAGCGCGCCCCCGGCGAGCGCGCGCTGGTTACGATCGCGATGGAACTGGTAGCGCTCGCCGAGCGACGTCACCGCCGTCGAGATGCGCAACAGGCCCAGCGCGTCCATGGCGGCCAACCGCTCGGTTTCGTCAGGCTGATTGAAGAGGGTGAACAGCGCCTCGGCCAACCCGGGCACGGTCGCGCGGGGCTGATCGGTCAGCGGCACCGCAAAGAGGCGCCCCGCGACGCGCGCACCGACAACGCGAGAGCGGCGATCGGTGGCGGCGATCATCTGCGTCAGCACCTGCCCGGCGGCCGCGAGCTCCGGCGGCGTGGCGCCGCGGCCCGAACGTCCGGCCAGGATGCCGAACGCAATGGCGGCGTAGCCGATGCGTGTCCGCCACGAGCGGCCGGCCAGCATGCCAACGGTGAGCAGCATCAGGAGCGTGGCGGCTTCGCGCACGAGCTCGACCTGTCCCGCGGCTCCGGCAAGCGGGAGGGGATTGGGTTGATACGGCTCGAGGCGCCCGACCAGCAGACGAAGGTAATAAACGGTGGCGGCTTCGAGC
>JALDXK010000518.1:0-4812 GCA_032155105.1 Acidobacteriota bacterium | reverse complement strand
ATCCGCTTCTTGGCCTTGTCGAGCATCCGGCTCGACAGGTCGATGCCGGTGATCCGCGCCGAGCGCGGCTACATCCCCAGGTTGATGCCGGTGCCGACACCCACTTCGAGCACGTGCGTGCCGGGACGAATGCGCATCTTCTCGATCGCTTCGATGCGGCCCGGATGCAGCGTGGGTCCGTAGGTGTAGTCGTACACCTTGGCAATGTTCTGGTAGACCCGTTCAACGAAATCGGTGCCGACATTCGTCACCGTGAGAGCGTTTGCAGCAGCATCGCCTGACCGACGGGTCTCTTGCTCAAATATGGCCATATTTTCTCTTTCGCTGAATCGACGGACTATACCACGCCGAGCACATCAAGGGCCGCGTCCAGGCGACCCGAGGGTGTGTAGATCTGCACGCCAGCCGCCATGCCTTTCACGGCGGTGACGATCTCTTTCGCTACCTTGACGCCTTCGGCCGCGGCATCGCCACCAGCCGTGCGTCGCATCCGCTCCACTAACGCGTCGGGCACCGTCACGCCCGGCACCTCGTTGGCCATGAACTCCGCGTTCAATGCGCTCTCGAACGGCCAGATCCCGACGATGATCGGCAGCCGCAGCGGCTCGACGCGGACGAGGAAGCGTTCGAACGCGGCCACGTCGAACACCGGTCTCGTCACCGCAAATTCAGCACCCGCCTCGACCTTGAACTCGAGGCGGCGCAATTCCTGGTCCAGGTCGCGCGACGGATTCACCATCACGCCGGTATGAAAACAGGTCGGCTCGCCAATCGACTGGCCGCCGATATCGAGCCCGTGGTTCAGCCGGTTGATCACGTTCGTCAGCCCGATCGAATCCACGTCGAACACCGCGGTGGCATCGGGAATGTCGCCCAGGTTGCGCACATCACCGGTGATGCCCAGCAGGTTGCGAACGCCCATCGCGTGCGCGCCCAGCAGGTCGGACTGGATTCCGAGCAGATTGCGATCGCGACACGAATACTGCAGCAGCACTTCCACGCCGGCATGCTGCTGCGCCAGCACCGCGAGCGACAGCGCGCTCATCCGCGCTCCGGTGCGCGGCCCGTCGGGAATCATCACCACGTCCACCGCACCGTTGCCCAGCCGCAGCGCATCGTCGAGCGCCAGCGACGTGGCGTGGCCGCGCGGCGGCACCAGTTCGATGGCGCGAATGAAGTGGCCGTTGGCCACCTTGCGACCCATCGCCGACTTCTGCTCGCGCGGCATCGCCGGCTTCGCGTTCGGCTGGCTGGCCACCGGCGTGGTCACCTCGACGCCGCCGGAGGGACGCGCCAATCCTGGCGCCATCTGCTTTGCCGCCAGTGCGATCTGCCGGATGTGTTCCGGCGTGGTGCCGCAGCACCCGCCCACCAGCCGCACGCCCGACGCAATGAAGCGCCGCGCGTACGACGCCATGTATTCCGGCGAGCACAAATACAGGTTGCGGCCTTCGATGTCGCGGGGCTTTCCCGCGTTCGGCTGCGCCGACAACCACACGTCGGTGACGTCGCTGATGCGCTCGATGGTCTCGAGCATCGGCGCCGGTCCGACGCTGCAGTTCACCCCGACCACGCTTGCGCCGAGCGCAATCAACGCCGGCGCGAACTGTTCCGCGGGCGCTCCATCGAGGCTCGCCCCATCTTCTGCCGTCGTCATCTGCGCCACGATCGGCAGGTCGCAGATACTGCGCACGGCCTTGATCGCCGCGCCGATCTCGTTCAGGTCGCGGAACGTTTCCAGCACGAACAGGTCAACACCGCCGCCGACGAGCGCCTGCGCCTGGTCGCGGAACATCGCTTCCGCCTCGTCGACACCGGTCTTGCCCCAGGGCTCGATGCGCACACCTAGCGGCCCGACTGCTCCCGCCACGTATGCGTGCTGCCCTGATTTCGTCACCGCCTCGCGTGCGAGCCTAGCTCCAGCGAGGTTGATGTCGCGAACCTGGTCGCCGAGCCCGAAACTGCGGAGCTTCATGCGGTTCGCGCCGAAGGTATTCGTTTCTATGACGTCCGCGCCGGCGCGAAGATACTCGCCATGCACGTCCACAACCAGATCCGGCTGGGTCTGGTTCAGCGACTCAAAGCAGCGGTTGATGAACACGCCGCGGGCGTACAACATCGTGCCCATGGCGCCGTCGCACACGAGCACACGATCATCTAACGCAGCGAGGAACGGTTTCACTTGTGGTTAATACAGCAACAGACGCGAAGCGGCTGAGCCTAGGTTCGCGCGGTCGAGTTACCGTGTCGAGACTGGTGCCTTCTGGTTGTCGCCGGCCGGCACGAGCAGCTCGGTCTTGTCCCACACGAAGTCGTCTTTGCTGTAGACGGCCAGCTCGTAGTCCTTGCCCATGAAGATCGCCGACACCGGGCAGGCTTCTTCGCAGTAACCGCAGAAGATGCAGCGGGTTTTGTGAATCTGGTACGTGGACGCGTAGCGCGGCCCCGCCATCACGGTGCCGTCGTTCTCCGCCGCTTCGAGGTAGATCGCGTCGGCCGGGCACGCCACCGCGCACAACCCGCACGCGACGCACTTCTCGAGGCCGTTCTCGTCCCGCATCAAGACCTGCTTGCCGCGATAGCGGGGGAACATGGGCACCTTCTGCTCCGGGTAGTTCACCGTAATAGGCTTACGGAAGAGGTGCTTGAAGGTGAGGGCAAAGCCTTTCGCGAGCGGACCGATCATAGATGACTGAAATGATACCATCCTTGAAGGCAAAACGCCGATAACTGTTGCAGCGACGGACCTTTAGGTCCGTCGACCAGAATGTTACAAGAAGCCAAGTTCCTGTCCGCGGACCAGTTTCTGCTCACGACGCTGGTCGTCAAGCTCGCCGCCATGGCCGCGCTGGCCACGATGCTCGCCCGCTACCGACGGTTCAGGCACATCCTGATTTTCGAGCAACGCAACTGGCCGGACCGCCTGGTGTTCGCGCTTGGCCTGGCGGTGCCCTTCACGGCGGGCGTGGCGTCGCGTGTGCTGCTCAATTACGACGCCGTCGATCTCACCCTCGAAGGCGCGCTCCTCGCGGGGCTCATTGCCGGTCCGTATACGGGCGCGATCGTCGGCCTGTCGATGGCGTTGCCCGCGCTCGCGGCGGGTGAATACGGTGCGCCGTTCTTCGCGGTGGGCTGCGGCTTCGCCGGCGGCGGCCTGCGTGAGGCGTGCCCGAAGGAAGACATTTGGAACTTCTCGCCGTTCGTGATCCTGAGCCTCCCGCGCCATGTGTGGCACATGCTCCGCGACGTCAAGGTCAACTGGCAGGTGATGCTGCTGCTCGCGCCGATCGGCCTCGAGTTCATCCGCCAGCTGGTCGGCGCGCGCTACGACACGCGGCTGTTTCACATCTCGAGCCCGTCACCGTGGATCACGCTCGGGATCTACGTCGCCACCATTCTGACGGTGTCGACGCCGATCAAGATCTGGAACAACGCCCGCATCGAACACCGGCTGCAGGAGCAGGAGAAACTGCTGCTCGCCGCGAAGGTCGAGGCGCTCAAGAGCCAGATCAACCCGCACTTCCTGTTCAACACGCTGACGTCGGTGACCTCGCTGATCCGTTCGCAGCCCGAGACCGCGCGCGCGGTGATTCAGAAGCTGTCTGGACTGCTGCGCAAGTTGATGCAGAACCAGGAGCAGTTCGTGACCCTGCGCGACGAACTGCACGCCATCGACGAGTACCTCGACATCGAGGTCATCCGCTTTGGTTCACGTCTCGCGGTGAAGAAGTCGATTGCGCCGGATACACTGGATGTCGTGGTCCCCAGCCTGCTGCTGCAACCGCTGGTCGAGAACTGCATCAAGCACGGCTTCGCCCGCAAGGTCGGCCCGGGCACCATCACCCTGCGCAGCCGCCGCGAGCGCGGCCTCGCGATCATCGAGGTCGAAGATGACGGCCTCGGCATTTCCCAGGAGCGGCTGGCCCACGCGCTGTCGAGCGGGATTGGCCTGAGTAACGTGCACGAGCGCTTGCGCGTCTTGTATGGCGCAAGCGGGCGCCTGGCGTTGACCGGGTCGCCCGGCCAAGGTGCATGCGCACGAGTCGAGATCCCGCTGGACCTGGCGACCGAGGAACGTATTACCGCATGACGGGTCCGGGCCATCAGGCCATCAGGCCATCAGGCCACCAAGCGCTCACGGCCGTCGTGGCTGACGATGAACAGCTGGCCCGGGAGGAGTTGTGTTTCCAACTGGGGCAGCTGCACGGCGTCGAGGTGGTCGGCCAGGCCTCGAACGGTGTCGAGGCACTCGAGGAGATCGCGCGGCACGCGCCCGACGTGGCGTTCCTCGACGTGCAGATGCCTGGCCTTACCGGTTTTGAAGTCGCGCGCAAGCTGCTCGAGGCGGGCGCCGGGCCAAACGTGATCTTCGTCACCGCGTTCGACCAGCGCGCCATCGAGGCCTTCGAGGTGAACGCGGTGGATTACGTGCTGAAGCCGGTCGACACCTCGCGGCTGGAAACTGCGGTGCTGCGGGCCCGCAAGCGCATGGGTGAAACAGAGCCCCTGGCGGGGCAGCTCGACCGGCTGGTCCGGATGATGACGGGCCAGAAAGACCGCCGGGATCAGGTAGCGGTCAAGGTAAATGACAGATTTGTCCTCGTACAGGCGGACGACATCATCCATGCCTCCCTCGTCGAGGATTCGATTAATATTGTTACCAACCAGGTATCGGGGACCTCGAACGACCGGACGCTGGAAGAGCTACATGCCCGGCTCGATCCGGACGTGTTCTGGCGGGTCCACCGGTCGCACCTGTGAACATCAACAAGGTGAAGGAGATCGTGCCTTGGTTCAGCCGGAACTATATCC
>JALDXK010000517.1:0-4814 GCA_032155105.1 Acidobacteriota bacterium | reverse complement strand
TGGCGCCTGTACCAGGCGCTCGACCTCGCGCAGAAGCAACCCGATGGCGCTCCCGCCCAGATCGCCTACTACGACGGCGGCGTAGGGTCTTCGAGCTTCAAGCTGGCGGCAGTCATCGGCGGCGCCTTCGGCTGGGGGCTGAAGCGCAACGTCATCGATCTCTATACCTACCTTTGCCGCAACTACGAGCCCGGCGACCAGATCTACTGCTTCGGCTTCAGCCGCGGCGCCTTCACCATCCGTGTGCTGACCGGCCTCATCAACAGCGAGGGCCTGGTCGAGGCAGGCTCGGAGAGCGAGCTCCGGTCGCTGGCGACGGAGGCGTTCAACCGGTATCGCCTGACCTACAAGACGTCGCTTGGCGTGGAGAAGGTCGTGCGCGCGGCGCGCCGGGCCGCGAAAGGCATGGTCAAACTCGCGAAGTCCGCACCGGAGCCCGCCGCGCGCAGGCGCGAGCCGCCGAAGATCGCTTTCCTCGGCCTGTGGGACACGGTCGCAGCCTACGGTCTTCCCTTCGACGAGCTCACGCGGGCCTGGAACGCTTTCTTCCCCTTGTCGGTGCCGGATCGCGATCCGTGCGAGATCATCCAGCGGGCGTGCCATGCGCTGGCGCTCGACGACGAGCGCAATACCTTTCATCCCGTGCTGTGGAACGAGGCGAAGCTGGGACAGGAAGGGAAGACGCGGATCAGCGACGAGAGAATCACCCAGGTGTGGTTCACGGGCATGCATGCGAGCGTCGGCGGCGGCTACCCCGACGACGCGCTCGCCAACGTTACTCTCGTCTGGATCATGGACCAGGCGAAGGACGCCTGCCGCGTGAGCGGCGGCAGCGCGCTGGCGTTCAAGCCGGACGAGTACAAGAAAATACGCGAGGCCGCCGACACGAATGGCAACCTCGACGATTCCCGCACCGGCATCGGCGGCGCGTACCGCTACCTGCCGCGCAAGCTCGCCTGGCTGACCCGCGACGTGGATGACCCCGACAACCAGGTCGTTATCGATCGCCCCAAGATCTACGAAAGCGTGCTGAGGCGGATCAAGCACGGGGCGGATGCCTATGCCCCCATAGTTCTGCCGGGCGCGTACGCGATGGTGGACGCGAGCGGCCGCATACACGACCTGCCGGAGTCGGTTTCGGCGACGGATCTCATCGAAAGCCGCCAGCAGGCGCAGGATCGCAAGAACCTGCAGGAGGACGTGTGGGACATCGTGTGGTGGCGGCGTGTCGTGTATTTCCTGTCGGTGTTCCTTTTCGCGGCGCTCGTGCTGTTCCCGCTGTACTTGCCGGCGACCGCCGCGTGCGAGGGCGGCCTCCTGTGCGGCATCTCGTGGGTGGTGGCCGCGGTCGGCGCGTTGCTGCCGGGGTTTGCGTTGGCCTGGCTCAACGCCTGGGAAACGCACCCGGACGCTTTCTTCGCGATGCTCGCCATATTTGCCCTGCTCCTCGTCCTCGGTGGCGTGCTGAAGCAGCGCATATCGGACCGCATGCGTTCCATCTGGCTGCGCACAGATACCACGCCGGCGCCGGAGCCGAGCGGCTGGATCTACAGGTTGCGCACGAGCGCTCTCTACGTGCGGTCGTGGAAATGGACGAAATGGGTCCTGCTGCCGACGCTAGCCGGGATTGCTGCTTTCATCTTCATAGCGGCCGCTGTCAACCAGGCGGTGTTTGCCGTGCTGAACGCCGGCGGCGTCGTGTGCTCGCCCAGCGCCGGCACTCCACCTGATCAGGACAGGCTCGCAAATGCCACGTTCACCACGGACCAGCCCTGCTGGGCGAGCGGATTCCACGCCCGCGAAGGCGTCCGGTATCGCATCACGATCGATATCGCGGAGCCGTGGCAGGACGACTCGATCCGCACGGATGTCAACGGCTTCGGCCGCGAGAAGATGACCGGACTGATGTTCGCGGGGATTCTTATCCGCAGGCATATCGACGAGCCGTGGTTCAAGCCGGTCGTGCGGATTGGGCACCTGGGCAACGACGAGTACCCGCTGAATCACACGGACGCGTTGAACAAGGACACCGCCGACAGGATTACCGCCGAATTCACGGCGCGCCGCAGCGGCGAGGTATTCCTGTTCGTCAACGACGCGATCCTGGCGGGCCCCGCGTCGTGGCAGAAGTACTACAAGAACAACAAGGGGAGCGCGACGGTGACCATCACGCCGCGCGGCGTCCCGAGGGGCACGAAGCCCGCAGCGCAACGCAGTCCCGATGCCGGGCAATAAGGGAGGACGCCATGTCGACGTTTCCGTACTGGGACTCGCAGCTGATGCTCGAGGACAACGAGAAGCCCCATATCCTCGCGATCGGGGATTCGTGGTTCTGGTTTCCCAAGAACAACCTGCTGAACCCGATTTGCAGCCACTTCAATTCGCGCAAATGCATCCTCGCCATCGGTAACAACGGTGCCGAGGCGGTTGAATACGTGGGGAAGAAGTATCGTGATGCCATCCAGTCGTCCCTGGATGCCTGGAGCGGCAGCATCGAGGCGGTGTTGATCAGCGGGGGCGGCAACGATTTCGCGGGACTCGACGACATGTTCAGGATCATCCGCGTGCGGTGCGAAGGCTTTGCCTCGGTGGACGAGTGCTTCAACACTGCCCAACCCGGCCAGATCTTCGACGAGGTCGGCGACGCCTACGGACAGCTCATCGACATGGTGCTCGCGGCCGCGCCCCACGCGAAGATCTTTATCCACAACTACGACCGCGCGATACCGACCGGCAAGGGCTTTGTCGGCCTCGGCAACTGGCTCAAGGAGCCGATGAAGCGGGCGCGCATCGACCCGGGTCTGCACCAGGGCATCGTCGCCCGGCTGCTGTTCGAGTTCACCAAGCGCCTGAAGGCGCAGTGCGCGCGGTCGGACCGGATCACGTTCGTCGATTCGGCGAGGATCGGCGACATCTCGCGGCCGGAGGACATCCGGGGAAAGGGAACGCTTGCGAGCACCGAGTGGGGCGACGAGCTGCATCCCAAGCCGCGGGGGTTCAACAAGATCGTGAAGACGTGCTGGGCGCCGGCGTTCGCGGCGGCGGGGTTGGAGTAGTACTACGGGTCGCGAAGGACGCGGAGGCCGCGAAGGATTCGACGATATAGAACGCGTTGCAGGCTATTTCGATATTTCTGCGACCAAAGACAGGATAGGCTGCGTGCTCCCGCGCAACTTATTGATTTGGCAACTGCCGCAATGGGCAGTGCCACAATAAACGGCATTTATAAAGTTCACTATTCGTTAGACCGCAGAAGGAGAGTCTTGTGGCTTACGATTACGACCGACCGTTCATCTCCCAGGCCGACATGGCCACGTATGTGGCGACCGATCGGGAAACGGCGTCACAGTACGGTCGTACTGTGAAGGCTACCGAACTGTCGAATCATGAGTACAAGACGCGCTTTGGGCGATTTGCGACCTCAAACAACATGAAGCCGCCTCCGAGCTGCGGGCGTATCTTCACGGGATATTTGGTGGTTCGTCGAGTGGGAACCAAGCACCAGTACGAGACTTGGATGCCTGACCGCGGATTCGAAGAGGTTTATGAGCCGGCGGTCTAACAGATCGATCGACACGGACGTCTTATCGGCGGGCGTCGCCCGCCTACTGGCCGCCGGTCATCTCCAACGTTAGGCGTTTGCATGCCGCGCGATGGCAAAGTAATTCTGTTTGATCTGGGCGGCGTCCTGGTCGAGGCCACGGGACGACAGGCGCTGAGAACGCTCCTACCCCATTTCAGTGACGAGCAGATACTCGCGCGATGGCATCAGTCGCGGGCGGTGGGACTCTTCGAGCGCGGCAGGCTCTCAGTAGATGCGTTTGCAAAAGAGTTCGTGAAGGAGTGGGATCTCGAGATCGCGGAGGCAGCGTTCGTGGAGCAATTCGCGTCGTGGGTGAAGGGCTTCTTTGAGGGTGCAACGGACTTGATCCAGGCGCTTCGCACCAAGCATCATGTCGGGTGCCTGAGCAATACCAATGCTCTTCACTGGGCTCGGCTCCCGGAAGCGTTGAGCCTGTTTGACTCATGTTTTCCGTCTCACGTGACTGGCTTTATGAAGCCAGAGCGCGAGGCATATGAATACGCCCTTCGCAGGCTTTGCGTGCCAGCGCATGACGTGTATTTCTTTGATGATCTGCTGCCAAACGTGACTGCAGCGCGGGAGGTTGGAATCAATGCGGTTTGCGTCGGCGGTTTCCCGGATCTGGTCGCGCTCTTGAACACCGAGGGTCTATATCACCCGCAAAAGCCCAACCCCCGGTGAACCCGGAAGCGCACGACGGGCCGTTGGGTGCACGCCTGTTACCGGAAACGTTAGAAGACTCGACGGCCGATCCTTCCTTCGCATCCTCGGCGACCCGTCGTACTGGTAATCTCCGCTCATCATGGGAGCGACCTCGCAACTGTTGTTGATTGCCGCCGCCGCGGCAGCGGTGTTCGCCGCGCCGGCGGCAGCCCAATACCCGGTCAAGCCAATCCGCATCGTCGTGCCGTTCGCTCCGGGTGGCCCCTCGGATTTTCTTGCGCGCATCGTGGGCCAGAAGATGACCGAGTCGTGGGGCCAGCAGGTGATCATCGAGAATCGGACGGGTGCGAACGGCATCGTCGGGTGCGAACTGGTGGCGAAAAGCTCGCCCGACGGCTACACGCTCGTGGTGGGCACGCCCGGAACGCACGGTATCAACGCCGCCCTGTTCGCGAAGCTGCCGTACGACACGATCAAGGACTTTGCTCCTATCACCCGCCTCGGCGTCTCACCCTACCTGCTCATTTCCCACCCGTCGCTGCCGGTGCGCTCGGCGAAGGAGCTGATC
>JALDXK010000516.1:0-4820 GCA_032155105.1 Acidobacteriota bacterium | reverse complement strand
ATGCGCTCGCATACGCAGGGCTCGCCGACGCCTGCACGCTGCGCAGCGCGACCTGAATGTCGTCCGCGTTGCCGTGCGCCTCGACGAACAGCGTTTGTGCGCCGTGCAGCCGCTCAGTGAGCGCGTCGGGCGTATCGATCGCCACGACCTTGCCCTTGTTGATGATCACGACCTTCTGGCACGTCTGCGCGACTTCCGGAAGGATGTGCGTGCTGAGGACGATGGTGTGGCTGCCCTTCAGCGCGCGAATCAACTGTCGGGTCTCGATGATCTGCTTCGGGTCGAGTCCGGCAGTGGGCTCGTCGAGCACGAGCACTTCGGGGTTGTGAATCAACGCTTGCGCGAGGCCGACGCGCTGCTTGTAGCCCTTCGAGAGCTTCGAGCAGTGGCGATCGGCCATGTCGGCGACCCACGTCTTCTTCATGACGGTGTCGACCGCGCCCTTGACGTCCTTGCGAACCCCCTTGATCTTCGCGACGAAGTTCAGGTATTCGCGGACCGTCATGTCCGGGTAGAGTGGCGGCGTCTCGGGTAAGTATCCCGTGCGCTTTTTGGCCTCGAGGGGTTGATCGAACACGTCGAAACCCGCAACGGTGGCCTTGCCTTCGCTGGCAGGCATGTAGCCGGTGATGATGCGCATGGTCGTGGTCTTGCCGGCGCCATTGGGTCCCAGGAACCCCAGAATTTCGCCCGACTCTGCACGAAAACTCACATCATCGACAGCCCGTACGGGACCGTAATGCTTAGAAAGGTGCTGAACCTCGATCACGGACGAGTCTCCAAGATTAAAAAAAACGTAAGCTCTAGCAGGGTTAAGCCTAATGGATACGTCAATTAGGCGTACACAGCCCCCCATCCTAGTCGAACCGCCGTAGGGGCGGCAAGATCGCCGAGACATTCGCGGCGGCCGCCCGATCGGCCGATATAGAGGCGTGGACACGCCTTGATGAAACGACTGCTCAAACGGCTACTAATTCTGACGATCATCCTGTCGATTCCGGCCGGGGCCGCAGGTGCGTATTGGTGGGCGCGCCAGTCGCTGCCGATGCTCGACGGCCAGATGGCGTTTCCCGGACTGGGGGCGCCAGTGGAGGTGCTCCAGGACCAATACGGCGTGCCTTCGATTTACGCGCGCGACGTGGAGGACGTGTGGTTCGCCGCCGGCGTGCTGCACGCGCGCGATCGGCTGTGGCAGATGGAACTCTACCGCCGGGTGACCCTCGGGCGCCTGTCGGAAGTGCTCGGCGACGACACCATAGACATCGACAAGCGCTTTCTCACGCTCGGCCTGCGCGATGCCGCGCGCGCGGAGTTCGATCGCGCACCGCAGCACGTGCGCGTCGCGCTCCAACGCTACGCGGACGGCGTGAACGCGTATGCACGCAGGCTCGTCGAGCGGCGGCAGCAGCCGCTGGAGTTCCAGCTTCTCGGCTTCATGCCGGCGAAGTGGGAACCGCTCGATTCCCTTTCCATCGGGCGCCTGCTCGCGTGGCGGCTGGCCGAGAATCACCAGGCCGAACTGGTGAGGGCCGCCGTGGCGTCGAAGTTCGGACCTGAAACCGCGTTGTTGCTGACCGGAAAGTATCCGGCGAATGCCCCGGCTATTCTCGAAGGCCCGCGGCCGCCCGCGCTCCTTGACACCTCCACGTCCACCGATTCCAGCGCTGTCGCGGTAAGCGAGTCGCTCACCCTGGTTGGCGCGACCGCCGCGAGGAAGCTGCCTGCCGGCCTCGAGTGGCTGAGCGCGAGCGGGCGCCGCGCCAACAGCAACAGTTGGGTCCTGGCGAACCGGCGGACCAAGGCGGGGCGGCCGATCCTCGCCAACGATCCGCACCTGCAGATCGAGTTTCCGGCGGTGTGGTACGAGATGCACCTCGTCGCCGCCGATCTCGACGTGACCGGCGTGACCATTCCCGGCGTGCCCGTGGTGGTGCTTGGCCACAACGCGCGCATCGCGTGGGGCATGACCAACACCGGCGCCGATGTCCAGGATCTCGTGCTCGAGCGTATTGACGTTGGCGGCAAGCGAGCGTTCGTGCGCGGTGCGTGGGCACCCATCGAGGTGATCAAGGCCGACATCCCGGTTCGCGGGCGCAGCGAGCCGCTGCCGTTCGAAGTGTGGAAGACGCCGAACGGACCAATCATCGCCGAGCCTGGGCTGAACTGGGAGGCGCCGCCGTCGTGGCTGTCGCCGATCGATCGTCCCGCCGAGGAACGCCGCGCCTACGCGCTCAGATGGGACGTTGGTGGCGATCTCGCCGCGGCGTTCGACGCCATCAATCGTGCCGGCGACTGGTCGGCGTTCACCGGCGCGGTGAGCAGCTTTTCGGTGCCGTCGACCAACGTGATGTACGCCGACGTCGACGGCAACATCGGCTATGCGATGTCCGGACGGCTGCCGGTTCGCGGCGCAGGCGACGGCCGCATGCCGGTGGACGGCAGCACCGCGGCGCCGTGGAGCGGCACGGTGGATCCGCTGACGCTGCCGAAAGTGCTCAACCCCGATGCGGGGTACATCGCGTCGTCGAACAACCCGGTCGATCGATCCTTCCCGTCGCTGATCACGCACGACTGGGTGGCGCCGTTCCGCGCCATTCGCCTGAAGGATCAGCTGTCGAAAGCCGAAGGCGTCGATCTCGATTCGATGGTCGCATTGCAGAACGATCGCCGCAGCGCGGCGGCCGACATCCTGCTGGCGGGGCTCGGCTCGGCGGTCAAGGCCGGGCGCGCCCGCGAGGAGACGCGCCGCTGGGCCGACAAGCTCGACGAGCTTGCGATGTGGGATCGCATTGTCGATAACCGGCCGATCGTCTCGTTCTACGAGGCGTTCGAGGATGCCGTGTGGCGCCGCACCTTCGTCGACGAGATGGAAGAGGAGCTGTTCAACCGTTTCTATGAGTGGGCGGGAGCGGAGAAGCCGGCGGGGATTTACGCGCTCGTCGACGACCCGCAGTCGACGTGGTGGGACGACATCCTGACCGTGGAACGGCGCGAGACCCGTGACGAAGTGTTCCTGACCGCGGCCGAGGACGCCGAGATCTATTTACAGAACGAGTGGGGCGGCGAATCGAGCCGCGCCTGGGACCAGGTGCACACCGCGCGCTTCACGCATCCGCTCGGCGAGGCGCTGCTGCCGTTCCGGTGGCTGTTCAATCGCGGCCCGGTGCCGGTCGAGGGCGACGGCACCACGGTGATGCGCATCAGTTTCAATCGCCCGACGAAGTTCGCGGCGTGGGAATACCCGTCGTGGCGGCAGCTGTTCGACGTCGGCCAGTGGGACGACTCGCGCGTGATCCTGCCGTCGGGCCAATCCGGCCACCCGATGAGCCCGTTCTATTTCGACCAGAACGAGATGTGGCGCCAGGGCCAGTACCGCCGGCAGCCGTTTTCACGCGAAGCGGTGTCGGCGGCCACGCGCTATCGGCTCTTGCTCGTCCCCTAAGACACGGGTGTTGACACACACCGATGGTGTGCCGCAATATATGAGCAACTGTTCATATGAGCATAGATGACGTTTGCGACCTCGTTCAAATCGACCTGGCCCGCGTCCGGAAGATTCGCGCCGCGCTGGTGACGCCCGACGCCGTCCAGGGCCTGGCCGACACCTTCAGCGCCCTTGGCGATCCGACGCGCGTCAGGATTCTCGACGCGCTCTCGCACGGCGAGTTGTGCGTGTGCGACCTGGCGGCGGTGCTCGGCCTGAGCCAATCCGCGGTGTCGCACCAACTCCGGCTTCTGCGCGGCATCCGACTGGTGCGCCCGAGGCGCGAGGGCCGGGTGGTGTTTTATTCGCTCGACGACCAGCACATCATGTCCATCTTCAAGCAGACGCTGCAGCACGTCGAAGAGGAACGGTTCTCCACGGCCACGAAGCCACGCGGAGCGAGGGCCCGATGATCCCCCTTCGCGGCTCGACCGATCCGGACTCGCCGCTTCGGGGGACTTCGCCCGGTCAGGCGAACATCGGCTGCTGCAACCATTGCGAGGTGGAGGCCCCGGCGCCCACCGGCGCACGCGTGCGCGGGTGGTTCACGGCCGTCGCGGCCGGGCTTGCCATCGCCGGCTGCGCCATCGGGATGGTGATCGACGCCCCCTGGTGGGTGAACGCCATGTTGATCACCGCGACGGCGGTTGGCGCGGCCTTCCCGGCTCAGCGCGCGTGGCAGTCGATCACGCGCCGCGCGCTCGACATCAACGTCCTGATGGTGATCGCGGTGGTTGGGGCGATTGCCATCGGCGAGTTCGAAGAAGCGGCCATGGTGGTCACGTTGTTTGCCGCCGCGCAGTGGCTCGAGGCGCAGAGCCTCGATCGCGCGCGGAAGGCCATCGGCCGCCTGCTCGATCTCGCACCCACCGACGTGCTGGTGCGAAGCGATGCTGGGGAACACCTCGTCAACATCGATCGCGTGGACCCGGGCATGCTGATGATCGTCCGCCCCGGTGAGAAGTTCGCGCTCGACGGCATTGTGCGGGGCGGCCAATCGGACGTGAACCAGGCGCCGATCACCGGCGAGTCGCTGCCGGCGGAAAAGGGCGAAGGCGACGAGGTGTTTGCCGGCACGATCAACGGGCACGGCGCCCTGACCGTGACCGTCACGCGCCGCCGCCGCGACACCACCCTCGCGCGCATCGTCAATCTCGTGGAATCGGCGCAAGCCAAGCGTGCGCCGCTGCAGCAGTTCATCGATCGCTTCGCGGCGTGGTACACGCCCGCGGTCGTGGTGCTGTCCCTGCTCGTGGCGGCCGTGCCGCTCGTGGTTGCGGGCCAGTCGTTCGACGTCTGGGTCTATCGCGCGCTCGTCCTGCTCGTGGTGTCGTGC
>JALDXK010000515.1:0-4830 GCA_032155105.1 Acidobacteriota bacterium | reverse complement strand
GTTTCGGCGCCCTGGCTGATGAGCGCCTTGATCTCGTCTTCGGTGAGGTTCGGCTCCGCCTCGCCCTTGATGCCAAACAGCCGGAACACGACGTTGGTGGACGCGGTCAGCAATCCGACGATCGGACCGCCGATTCGCGCCAGCAGCATCATCGGCCGCGCCACCCATGAGGCGATGGCCTCCGGATTGTTGAGGCCGATGCGTTTCGGCACCAGCTCGCCGACGATCAGCGACAGCACCGTAATTGCGGTGACGACGATGCCGAGCGCGATGTTTTCGGCGTAGGGCGCCAGCTGCGGCACGCCGGCAATGGGCTGGGCGAGCGGCTCGGCCAGCCGCGCGCCGCCGTAGGCGCCGGCCAGCACGCCGACCAGGGTGATGCCGAACTGCACCGTGGAGAGAAACTTGTTCGGGTCGTGGGCCAGCGCCAGCGCCGCCTTGGCGCGCTCGTCGCCTTCGTCGGCGCGCTGCTGGAGCCGGACCTTGCGGGCCGCCACGACGGCGATCTCCGACATGGCGAAAATGCCGTTGGCGAGGATGAGCAGGAAGATGACGATGAGTTCAGTAGCGATACGCACATTGTAGTAGCCAGATGCCAGATGCCAGTAGCCAGGAAAGACTCGGCCTTTACTGCACCGAGTTTCTCTGGCTACTGGATACTGGCTTCTGGCTACTTGATTTTTTCTGGCTACTGGCTACTGCCTACTGGATACTAGTTTTCCCGTGTTCAAACGAAAGACAGAAGGGTCCGTCATCTGCTCGGCGTGCGGCGTGCTGGTCGGCGTCAACGATCCCACCTGCTACAACTGTGGCCGCCGCAACCCGGGCTTGTGGGGATTCGGTCCGGCGCTGCGCGCCCTCGGCACCGACCTCGGGTTCGTCAACATCGTGACCGGCGGGACGATCCTCATGTTCGTCCTCTCGCTGGTGATGTCGCGCGACGGCGCCAGCATCGGCATCGAGCCGACCAGCTACGCGCTGCGCATCCTCGGCGCGAGCGGCTGGTCGCCGGTGTTCGAGTTCGGCTGGTGGTGGACGGTACTGACGGCGAGCTGGCTGCACGGCGGCATCCTGCACATCTTCTTCAACGTGCTGTGGATCCGGCAGCTCGGTCCGGCGATCGCGAACCTCTATGGCGCCGGCCGCATGATCCTGATCTACACGATCGCGGGCATTGCCGGTTTCACGTTGAGCAGCCTGATGTTCTTCCTGCAGATCCCGTTCTTCGGCGCGGCGCTCACGGTCGGCGCATCGGCGGCGATCTTCGGGTTCCTGGGCGCGCTGGTGCATTACGGCCGCCGCACCGGCAGCAGCCACGTGGGTCAGTCCGGCATTCAGTACGCGCTGATCATGGGCATCATGGGATTCGTCTTCCCCGGCGTCGACAATGCCGCGCACCTGGGCGGATTCCTCGGCGGCTATCTCGCGTCGATGGTCCTCGATCCCCTGAAGGCCGAGAAGATCGATCACATCGCCGCAGCGGTGGTGTGCCTGGCCATTACGTTTGCCGCGGTCGTCTATACGGTCATCAGCGCGCTCCCGTATCTCCGGTAACTCTCCACCGCATTGGATCGGCGGTACGTCGGGTTGAAGTGGGCTCGGCAGACCATTCGCCGCGCGTGTGTCGAACACACGCCCACGTGGGACGAATCCACCGCGGCTCGCTGCGCGAGTGCCACTCGTCCTACCGTTCGTCCCATCTGTGCCGGGCACTTCCTTTGCTGACTGTGCGGCGGAGGTTCACAAATGAAAGGTTGGAGCAACATCGTTTGGGCGCTCGCCGCTGTCGTGGCGCTGGCCGCTCCGGCGTTCGCGCAAGGCGGCGGCGCCAGTTCGACCGGCAGCATCAGCGGTGAGATCAAGGACGCGCAAGGCGGCGTCCTGCCCGGCGTCACCGTGACAGCCACGAGCCCGGCGCAGATCGGCGTGCTGACGGCGGTGTCGAATGAAGCCGGCATCTACCGCTTCCCCGCGGTGCCCCCCGGCGAATACCGGCTCGCCTTCGAGCTGGCCGGGTTCCAGAACAGCGTGCGTGAAGGCATCCGCATCACCCTTGGCTTCAATGCGCAGGTGAACGTGAACCTGAACGTGGCCGCGCTGCAGGAAACCGTGACGGTGAGCGGTGAATCACCGGTCATCGACACCACCGCCACCCGCATCCAGACCAACTACGACCAGCAGATGCTGTCGTCGATTCCGAACGCGCGCGACATGTGGTCGCTGCTCGCCACCACGCCGTCGGTGTCGCTCAATCGCATCGACGTGGGCGGCAGCACCGCGGGCACGCAAACCACGTACTTTTCGTACGGCTACTCGGGGCAGAACCGTCCGCTGATCGAAGGCATCAACACCACTGAAGGCACGGCCGCGGCGGGGTTCTACCTTGATTACGGGTCGTTCGAGGAAGTGTTCATCGGCGCCGCGGCCAATTCCGCCGAGATGCCGAACCCCGGCGTGCTGACGCAGTTTGTCGGCAAGAGCGGCGGCAACCGCCCGTCGGTGAGCCTCTACTACGACTACGAGAACGGCGACATCCAGAGCCGCAATCTCGATCCCGATCAGTACCTGGTGCCCGGCGAGGCCGCCAACGGCCGCACGATTCGTCCCGACGGCAACCGCCTCGCCAGCTACAAGAACTTCAACCTCGGCGTCGGCGGCCCAATCATGAGGGACCGCATGTGGGGGCACTTCGCGTACTTGAACCAGCAGAATTCGGTCGCGGCGCCGCCGGCCGGCGTGATCCAGGACGGCACGTCGTTCGACACGAAGCTGTTCAACTACACCGGCAAGGCCACCTTCCAGATGAGCCAGGCCAACAAGTTCATCGGCTACCTGCAGCACGGCACCAAGGAGCAGCCGCACCGCACCGACAGCAGCAACCGCCTCGGCGCGCCGGTGCACCTCACTGGCGACTCCACAGTGCTGCAGGCGTCGCCGAGCTGGGTCTACAAAGGCGAGTGGAACGGCACGGTCAACCAGAACATGTTCGCCGAGATCCGCGCCGGGCAGTTCGGCTACAACTTCGGGCTCGACAGCAATACCGAAGCGGCGCGCTACGAGGACGTGGTCACCAACGAAATCGTCGGTGGCGGCCGTCACTGGCTGAACAAGCGCCGGCGCAACCAGTACACCGGCGCGCTCAGCTACTTCCGCGACAACTTCGCGGGCGGCTCGCACAACGTCAAGATCGGCGGCGAGTATCTCGACGAGTCGGGCAACATCAGCTGGGAGCAGGGCTATACCGACAGCGTGATTCACTTCCTCAGCAGCGGCACACCGACCATCGCCCGTCTCTACAATAGCGGCACCAGCTCGCAGAACGGCCTGGCGACGACCAGCGCGTTCATCACCGACACCTGGACGATCGATCGGCTGACGCTCAATGTCGGCGCGCGGTTCGATCGCTACCGCGTGCACCTGCCGGAACAGACCGTCCCGGTGTCGCGGTTCAACCCGGTTGAACGCACGTTTGCCGAAATCTCCTCGGTGAAGACGTTCAACCACATCGTGCCGCGGTTCGGCGCCACCTACGACCTGACCGGCGACGGCCAGACCGTGCTGAAGGCCAACTGGGGACGCTTCTACTTCAACCCCGGCGTCAACCTCGCCGACTCGGTGAACCCGAACTCGAGCGATCAGTACGTGGAATACAACTGGACCGATCGCAACGGCGACCGCGTGTTCCAGGACGGCGAGCAGGGCGTGGAAGTCGGGCGCGCGGGCGGCACCGCGGGCGCGGCGATCGATCCCAACCTCGTCAACCCGCACAGCGATGAGGCGTCGTTCTTCCTCGAGCGCTCGGTGCTCGCCGACCTCGGCATCCGTGCCGGCTTCGTGTGGAAGAAAGACAGCGACGGCTGGCAGCGCATCAACGCGTCGCGCCGCTACGAGAACTACACCATCCCGGTGTCGGTCGTCGATCCGGGTCCCGACGGCAACGCCGGCACCACCGCCGACAACGGACCGAACCTCAGCCTGCTGAACCTGGACGATCCGACGCGACCTGCGAACCAGGTGACCGAGACGATTCCCGGGTACTCGGGCACCTACAAGACCGTCGAGTTCGCGGCCAACAAGCGCTACGGCTCGCGGTGGTCGATGAACTCGTCGTTCTCGTACACCTTGTCGGACGAGTTCGCCAACCTCTACTTCAACAATCGTTTCGGCACGGCGGTTCCGGGCGGGTCGTTCTCGCACTTCGGCAGCTACCCGCTGACGCCGAACGAGCTGACGCACAACGAATTCACCAACTGGAACGCGAAGTTCTCCGGTACCGTGGACGCCGGCTGGGGCCTGCGCGTGACGCCGGTGCTGAAGATGCAGAGCGGCGTGCCCTATGGCCGCTTCATCTCCGCTGCGCTCAACTACAGCGGGTCGCAGGTGGTATTGGTCGAGCCAATCGGCACGCGCCGCCAGGAGATGATCAGCGTGCTCGACTTCCGCGTCGAGAAGCAGCTGCGCTTCGCCGCCGATCGCGCGAAGCTCGGCTTGTTCTTCGACCTGTTCAACGCGATGAACTCGAACACCGCCGTGAACACCAACTGGCGTTCGGGCGCGGCGTTCGAGAAAGCCACTACTGTTCTCGGACCGCGGATTGCGAAGTTTGGCGTGAAATTCGACTGGTAAGCTGAAACGTTCCGAGGGCACGGAGGAGTACGGAGGGCACGGAGGGACTCTCCGTGTTCTCCGTACTTCTCCGTGGTCTCGGATGCGTCAGTCGACCCGGATGCGTCAGTCGACCCGGAAGCGTCAGTCGACCCGGAGCGCGACGACTGGATCGATTCGCGCGGCCTTCCATGCCGGCAGTGCGGTCGCCGCAAGTGTCACCAT
>JALDXK010000514.1:0-4835 GCA_032155105.1 Acidobacteriota bacterium | reverse complement strand
CAAGACGACGGTGCCGGACAGTTATCTGTGGACAGCGAGCAGCAAGCAGTTTCAGAACCTGACCAGCAACAAGGATCCGTGGCCCGAGATCACCGCGGCCAAGCGGGTGGACTTCGACTTCACGCGACAGGACGGCGTCAAGGTCAGGGGCCGCATCACCCTGCCGACGAACTACCAGACCGGCACCCGCGTACCGGCGGTGTTCTGGGACTATCCGCGTGAGTTCGACGATGGCAACGCCTACACGCGCGGGGCCATCCGCGCCCGCAACGTCAACAGCTACTCGCCCCTGGTCTTCCTGCGATGGTCGGATATCTGGGTCACGCAAGGCTACGCACTGGTCTACGTCGATATTCCCATCCTGGGGAAGGAAGGCCGGTTCAACGATAATTTCCGGCCGCACCTCGTGGACACGATCTATTCGGCGATCCGCACGCTCGACGAGATGGGCTACATCGACGTCAATCGTCTCGGCCACGGTGGGCACAGCTATGGCGCGTTCACCACCGGCAACCTGCTGGCGCACACGCCGTTCTTCAAGGCCGGCATCGCGGGCGACGGGGCCTATAACCGCACGCTGACACCGATGACCTTCCAGGGCGAGCGCCGCAACTTCTGGGACGCGCCGAACACCTACACGGAAATCTCGCCGTTCTTCTTCGTCGATCAGATCCAGGCGCCGCTGCTGATGTATCACGGTGCGCAGGACAACAACTCTGGCACCTTCCTGATTCAGTCTGAGCGCATGATGCAGGCGCTGACCGGTTTGGGCAAACCGGCGGCGTTGTACATCTATCCGTTCGAATCGCACGCCCCGCGCGCCATCGAGAACTTCCTCGACCTCTGGGCACGCTGGCTGGAATGGTTCGACAAATACGTCAAGAACGCGCCTCCGGGACCCACGACCACGGCGCAGCAATAAGGGATCTGCGGATGCTCTCAGGCATCCGCAGCGTCTCCAGCTTTGGCCGAGAACAAGTCCGATAACTGCTTTACTGTCAGTAGAATAACTATATAGATCGCTATAGGCATTCAAATAAGCACCTCTACTGACGCGACAATCTGCTAAAATCACCCGGCCCAGCACAGTTCAGGTTTACCGTCAGGCAAGCCCATGAAAGTCGTTCCACGGCTTCTCTGCCCTCGATAGGGTCGAGGTCTGCCCTCTTGGTCTCGGAGTCCTCATAGATGCGTTCGCTTTTCTCCCGGCGTGTATTGGCAAGAGTTCTCGCGGCCACATTGTTTCTTGGTGTGATCGTGACCGCGGAGCCGGGACGGGTCCCGGCAGCGCGCGCCAAGAACAATATCTGGCAGGCCCCGAAGGCCACTCCAAGGGCCGCCCCGAAGGCAACCGTCTCGTTCGGCGCCGCGACCGCGCCGACGTTCGCGGCTTCGAGCGCCGCGGCACTCGCGGAAATGCAGGCGCCGCCGCCTATCACGGCGACACTCCGCGACAGCCTGGACATCGACACGAACGCCGACGGACAGCCCGGACCTGGCGACACGGTGAAGTACACCGCGACGATCACCGCCGGCGCGACCGCCGCGACAGGCGTCACCTATAACGCGCCGCTCGACGCGAACACGACGCTGGTTCCCGGGTCGGTGACCGCGACGCCGGTGGGCGTCAACGACAGCTATACGGCGGATCGCGACACCGCGCTGACCACGCCCGCTGCGACCGGCGTCCTCGCGAATGACTTCGGCGGCCTTCCGGCCGCCACCGTCACCGCCTTCCAGACGCCGACGCCGAATGGCGGCACCGTCGCCGTTGCTGGCGACGGTGGTTTCACCTACACGCCGGCGGCCGGCTACACGGGTCCTGATTCCTTCACCTATACGATCGGGAACGGCGCCGGCAGCGACACCGCCACCGTGAGCCTCGACGTGCGCCGGCGGACGCTCGACCTCGATCTCGATGACGACGGTGGCACACCACCCACCCCCGGCACCGATTTCGCAATCACGTACGTGGAAAGCGCCCCGCCGCAGTTCATCCAGGACGAGGTCGACGCGACGATCACCGACATCGGCAGCCCGACCCTGACGTCGATCACGGTGACGATCACGAACGTGCTCGACGCCCTGCAGGAGAAGCTCGACGTCGATCTGGTCACCGGCGGCTTCGCGGCCAACTTCATCAAGACCTTCGACGAATCCACGGTAGGTGTGGCGGTGTTGACGATCACGGCCACCACGCCGCAGCCATTGGCCGCCTTCAACACCTTACTGCGACGCGTGACCTACCAGAATCTCGATATTGGTCCCGATGCGACAACGCCCCGTGCGATCACCTTCGTCGCCCACGACGGGGTCGGCGACACCAACACCGCGACGACGACCGTGACGATCGTGGCCGTGGATCAGCCACCGACGGCCGACAACGACAGTTACACCGTCGCCGAGGGTGGGACGCTCACCATCGCCGCGCCGGGCATGCTCGATGGCGATCTGGATCCAGAGGGCGACGCGATCACCGCCGTGCTGGAGACCGGCCCCGCCAACGCCACCACGTTCACGTTGAACCCCGTCGGCAGCTTCACCTACACGCACGACGGCAGCGACACGACGACCGATACATTCACGTACCATGCGTTCGCGAACGGGCAGCCGTCCTCGACGGCGACCGTGACGATCACGATCACCCCGGTCAATGACCCGCCGTCGATCACGGCCGGTGGAACGCTGAACTTCATCGAAGGCAATTCTGCGACTCCGATCGACACGACGATTGTCGTCTCTGACGACAACACCAACCTCCAGTCGGCGAGCGTGCAGATCGCGGTCAACTACGTCAACGGGCAGGACATCCTGGCGATGCCGGTCACGGCTGGGATCGGCAGCAGCTTCGATGCGCTGACTGGCACGTTGACGCTAACCGGGTCCGCCCCGGTGGCGGCGTATGAGGCCGCGCTGCGTACCGTCACCTACGTCAACGGATCGACTGCCCCGTCACCGTCACCGCGCACCGTGACCTGGATCGTCAACGACGGCAGCAATCCGAGCACCGCCGCCACTAGCACGATCACCGTCACGCCGGTGAACACCCCCCCAACGGCCTTCCCGGACAGCCCGACGACCGACGAAGACACCGTGCTCAACGTGGCCGCTCCGGGCGTGCTCGGCAACGATACCGATCTCGATTTGCCGCTGGATGTCCTGACCGTGTCTGCGGTGAACGGCGTAGCCGGAAACGTTGGCACGCCGCTTACCCTGGCCAGTGGCGCCGTGGTGACAGTAAACGCCAACGGTTCGTACGTGTACAACCCGACCGGGGTTGCCGCATTCCAGGCGATGAGCCAGGGCCAGAGTACGACCGACTCGTTCACCTACACGATGCAGGATGGAAGCGCCCTGCCCTCGTCAGCGACGATCACGATCACCATCAACGGCGTGAATGATCTCCCGGCGCTCGACCTCGACGCCGATGATGACGGCGGCGCGCCACCGACGACCGGCAACGATTTCGCGATCACGTTCGCGGAAAGCGGTTTGCCGCAGTTCCTCCAGGACGAGCTAGACGCGACCATCACCGACATCGACAGCCCGAACCTGACGTCGATCACCGTGACGATCACGAACGTGCTCGACGCCCTGGAGGAGAAGCTCGACGTCGATCTGGTCTCTGGCGGCTTTACGGCCAACTTCACCAAGACCTTCGATGAATCCACGCCAGGTGTGGCCGTGTTGACCATCACGGCCACGACGCCGCAGCCACTGGCAGACTTCAACACCTTGCTGCGTCGCGTGACGTACCAGAACATCGATACCGGTGCCGATACTGCGGCAGCCCGCACGATCACCTTCGTCGTCAACGACGGCGTCGGCAACAGCAACATCGCGACGACGACCGTGACGATGACGGCCACCGACGACGCGCCGACGGCGGACAACGACAGTTACACCGTCGCCGAAGGTGGGACGCTCAACATCGCCGCGCCGGGCGTGCTCGATGGCGATGTCGATCCGGAGGGCGACACACCGATCACTGCCGTGCTGGTGACACCGCCGGCCCAGCACGTGGGCACGTTCACGTTGAACGCCGACGGCAGCTTCACCTACACGCATAACGGCAGCGAGACGACGACCGACACGTTCACCTACCTTGCGGTGGCGAACAGCCTGCAATCGCCGCCGGCGACGGTGACGATCACGATCACCGGGGTCAACGACGCGCCGGCGATCACCGCGGGCGGGACGCTGAACTTCATCGAGGGCAATCCCGCGACGGCGATCGACACGACGGTGCTTGTCACTGACGCGGATGACACCAACCTCGAGTCGGCGACGGTGCAGATTTCGGCCAACTACGCCAACGGGCAAGACGTCCTGGCGATGCCGGTCACGGCCGGGATCGCCAGCGCCTTCAATCCGTTGACCGGCACGCTGACGCTGACTGGGCCTGCCACGGTCGCGGCGTATCAGGCCGCGCTGAGAACGGTGACCTACTTCAATAGCTCGAACACGCCGTCGATCGCGCCGCGCACGGTGACCTGGGTCGTCAACGACGGCAGCGTATCGAGCACCATCGCCACGAGCACGATCACCGTCACCGCAGTGAACAGCGCGCCCATCGGCGTCACCGATGCGTGGACGACCTTCGGCAACACCGACCTGGTGGTCGATCAGGCCGGCCCGACGACGCCGTTCATCGCCGATACGACCACAACGACGTTCGGCGTGCTCGACAACGACACCGATCCGGAGCTGGACCCTCGCGGCGTGACCGGGATCGTCGGCTGCGCCGATACGACGGCGCCGTTCGTGTGCACGACCACGGCCGGCGGCAGCGTGACGATGGAATCCAACGGCCGGTTCACCTATCGGCCGCAGGC
>JALDXK010000513.1:0-4839 GCA_032155105.1 Acidobacteriota bacterium | reverse complement strand
AATCAGGAGGGCGCGAGACTTACTGCTGCGGCTTGCGGTAGGTCGCGACCGGCGGCAAATAGGAACCGGTCCCTGGCGGCGGCGCAGGTGCGCCCTCGACCGTGTGCCGCAACGTGCCGATCTTGTCGATCGTGGCGGTGATCTCGTCGCCTGCTACGAGCCAGAGCTGCGAGCCGCGCACCGAGGTGCCCATGCCGACGCCACCGGACGTCCCGGCGCCGATGATGTCGCCCGGCTGCAGCGTCACCAGCGACGAGGCGTACTCGATCACTTCCCAGACCGAGTGGATCATGTCCGATGAATCCGCCTGCTGGCGCTGATCGGTGCCGACGACCAGCGTCTGTTTCAGCTCGCGCATCGGATTGCCATAGAACTCCTTCGGCACGATGAAGGGGCCCATCGGCCCGAACGTGTCCTGACCCTTCTGGATGAACCAGTCGCTGCCGCTGCTGAATCCGCCCGGCGGCCGGCCCCCGCGATCGGAGATGTCGATCATCACGGTGTAGCCGAACACGTGCTCCTCGGCCTTCGGCGCTGCGACGTATCTCGCGCGGCGGCCGATGATGGTCCCCAACTCGACTTCCCAGTCGAGCTGCGTGCGACCGAAGGGCATGACGATCGTCTCACCGGTACCGATGATGGAAGAAGTCGCCTTCAGCCACAGGTAGGGGGTTCCGCGATTGGCCTTGCGCGCGGCGACGGCTTTCGCACGCACTTCGGGCGGCGCGTTCTCGGAGATGTGACTGTAGAAGTTCACGGCGGTCATCATGATCTGTCGCGGACGCGGAATCGGCGCGAGCGTCTGGACCTGTGTCAGCTCGCGGACATATGCCGGCCGCTTGCCGTCGAGCGCCTTGGTCTGCACGAGGTCGTTGACGATCGCGTAGATGCGGCCCTTGAGTCCGTTCTCGTACTCCGCAATCAGATCGATCATGTCCGACGGCATCGGTCGCGCGGGGAAGGCGCGCGACTTTTCGAGCGCCGCGTTTGCCTGCGCGATGTCCACTACCAGCGTGTCGCGCAGCACGACGCCCACTGTGCTCGCGCCGCCGATACGAAACGTCCCGACCTTGAACGGCTCGACACTGTTCGCTGCGCTGCCGGCCTGCGCATGGGCCGCCATCGGGGACATCAAGACCAGTGTGAGTATTGACACGACAAAACGCGGCATGGCTCCTCCGTTGACTCGATAAATTACTCGGTTCCCACCGTTCGTGCCAGCGGTTCCCATGGGGCAGCCTAGTGCTCAGCATCGGCAGGTCAGCTGAGCCAGTGCCGTCCAAACACCCGTCTTCGGCGTCTTCAACCTCGGACGCCCATTTCCAGGAGAACGCCATGCCACATCCAATTCGCCGACTGGTTGCGACCACGTTATTTGCCATTGCGGCTCTGGCCGGTTCTGCGTTGGCTTATTCTCAAGTGTCAGTGAGGCCCGTGCCCGTCGAGCCGGTGGTCCTTTCTGGCAATGATCTCGGTTTTCGCATGACGGCCCGCAAGGGTGGCACGCCGGTCGGCCAACTCGTGGTTCGTGTCGATGGTGAGTGGAGAGAGGTTGAGTTCTCGTTCGGGGTCAAGCCCTTGACCCAGTAGCACCCGAGCGACAGCTGGCGCTCACTCAATCACGCTGCAACAGTTCACACGGTTCCGCCCGCGAGGCGGTCCGTGCGGGCAGCCAGGTCGCAACCGCCGCGACGGTCAGCACAATCGACATCGCGGCGGCGATCACCAGGAGGCCGGGACTCGACAGATCGAAGATGATGGACTGCGCCGCCCATCCGACGAGCGTCGCCACGACGACGCCGTTGATGGCACCCCGTCCCGCGACCGCGGTCCCTTCGAACAGCATCATCAACAGGACTCGTTGTCGAGACGCGCCAACCGCGAGGCGAACGGCAATCTCGTGCCGGCGCTCGGCAACGGAATGGGCGAACGCGGCATACAAGCCTAACGCGGCGGTCGCCAGCGCGAGCGCGCCAAAGATCAGCAGCAGCTGTGTGCCAATCAGCCAGTGAGACAGTCGTGGGCCGTTGAGGCTCGCGTAGGACTGCACGTCGACGAACGGCAAATCGGTTCTGCCCCCTGTGACGGCGAGGCGGATCTGCTCCGTAGAGGCCTCGACGTCGGCTTGTGTGACCAAGAGACCTTCCGCGCGAGGCCCTTGCATCATCCAAGGCGGCAGGCTGAGCATTTGCGAGAACGGCACGTAGTAGTGCATATAGCGTCGTTCCCCTCTCCCGCGTGAAGACGCTCGACGCCAGTCTCGCGCGATGCCGACGACCTCCCGGCAGGGCGCAGTCGCCGGCGGCACCGGTGGCCCCTTGGAGATCCCCGGCTCAAACGACGGATCGAAGCCAATCCGAAGGCACTTGCCAATGGCAGTCGTTCCCGGCCACACCGCTCGCGCCATCGTCTCGCTGACGATGGCAACCGGCGTGCCGCGATCGTCTTCCGCAGTGAAGCGCCGGCCCTGAACGACATCGATTCGCAGGATGTCGAATAACTCAGGCGTCGACTCGACCATGAACGGCGTCTCACCGTCGAGACGCGGTTCGCCCACTCCGGGCACGCTGATGGGCGGCCGATGGATACCTCGACCGAAGGGCAGCACCGCAAACACCGTGGCCGACCGAACACCCGCGACCTTCCGGAGCCGATCGAGGGCGTCGGTCAGCAATTGATCCTGATCGCGTACCGATCCTGGCCCGTCGTCGAACGACACGATCAGGACGTCGGCGAGCCGCGACTCGTGATTTTCTCCGGCCATCTTCCGGTAGCTCTGCGCGAACATGCCCGCACCTGTGATCAACAAGACCGACAGCGTCGTCTGAACGATCAGTAATTCGCGTTGGATGTTGCTGCGGCGCCAGATGCGGGGACGGCCGGCGAGATCCTCCGAATTGACCGCGGCCGGTAGCTGAAGAGCACCAGCGACGACCCCGACAACCAGCGTGGACGCTCCACCAATGAGGGCTGCCACGATCACCACGGCATTCACGCCGGCGCGCTCGACCAACGTCGGAAACAGCACACGTCGGACGAGCTCATCGAACCAGAATCCAAGGAGCAGTGCGATGCCCGTAGCGACGATCGCGACGATCGCCGACTCGACGAGCAGCTGACGGACCAAGCGTGCTCGCGTCGCGCCCATCGCGGCCCTGATGTTGTTCTCTCGCCGGCGGCGGGCACCGCGAACAAGGAACAAGGTCGCCCCGTTGGCCAGGCCGGCGGCGAGCACTACCAGCGATACCGCGGTCAGCCACATCGCGATCCGGTACGAGTCTGGCGCAAAGTCCGCCCCGATGAGCGGCGCCAGGATGACCGCCGTCCCGGTCGCCGCGGCCAACTGGCTCGACACTCCGTTAACGCTATCGCGACGGGCGATGCGAACACCGAGTTCGACGACGGCCATCCGCGCCTGCCTGTGCCACCCGGGCGAATCGTGCATCGCGGCGCTGAGGGGCAGCCAGAGATCGACGCGCCCGGCTGTGTGCCCGCTGAAACCGGGCGGCATCACGCCGACGATCTGCAGGCTCAGTCCGCCGTATCGAAGTTGTTGGCCGACGGCAAGCGGATCGGCTCCGAAAGCGCGACGCCACAGCGAATGACTCAACACCGCCACCGGCGCGCCCACTGGAGGGCGATCGTCGTCGGGTAGCAACGTGCGTCCAACTGAGGCGTGCGCGCCGAGCATATTGAAATACGCACCAGTGACGCCCATGGCTTTCACGGGAACGCGGCTGTCCCCAACGCCGATGCTGGTTCTGGAGTGATGCCAGGCGGCCGCGGTCACGCTCGTCACCCGATCCCGAACGGCTTCGAACGTGAGATAGGACGCTGTGCCCGCGACGCCCTTCTCACCCGAAGGCGAGCTGACGTCGAATCCAACCGTAAAGACCTGCTGTGGATCGACGACAAACTCCGGCGGGCTGAGCAATGCGCGATCGATCAGGCCGGCCATGGCCAGGTTCATGGCCACGGCGAGCGACGTCGTGAGAACAGCCGCCAGGGGAATTGCCGGAGCGGCGCGGAGACTTCTGAGGGCCGGAACGACGTCGGACACCAGACGATCGATCATGGATCCGGGACGGTTCTATCACGCAAGGCCTGGATTAACCACTAAGTCTCGACGGAACGTCGTGCGTTGGCGCCGCCGCTCGCTGCGCCCTGCGTTCGAGCCAGCCATGAACCGACAGATAGAACGTAGGTAGCACCAACAATGTGAAGAGCGTTGAGGTGACGAGCCCGCCGATCATGACAACGGCGAGCGGTCGCTCGATCTCGGTGCCATGCAGTCTCAGCACGAGCAGCGGCAAGAGTCCCAGAGTCGCGGTCCCGGCCGTCATCAGCTTTGGCCGGACGCGGCCGATGCTGGCTTCTCTGATCGCCTCCAGGTTGGACCGGCCCTCAGCCCTCAAGGCCCGCGTCTGCGTCACGAGCACCAGGCTGTTCTGCACCGCGATGCCGAATAATCCGATTAAGCCAACGAGTGACGACACGTTCCAGGTTTCTCCTGTCGCCAGGAGTGCAAGGATGCCTCCAACAAAAGCCATCGGCACCGTACCGAGGATGAGCAGGGCTTCTACCGCCGAGCCCAGCGCCAGGTTCAGCAGAACGAAGACACCAAACAGGGCAGCCGCGATCGCAACCGAGAGCGCGCGCGAGGCGCGTTCCTGATTCTCGACGCGGCCGGCGAGATCGAAGAAGTATCCGGCCGGCCGGGTCGAGTTTGCGCAAGGCGATGCGTACGCGCTTCCCGATTTTGGACGCAGGCATGATGCGCTGTTCGCAGGGCACTGGTGGTCGCACGTGCCGCTTGCGCGGCTCGATGCGTTTCTCGCC
>JALDXK010000512.1:0-4852 GCA_032155105.1 Acidobacteriota bacterium | reverse complement strand
TCGTCTAACAAACACGCCGGGTCTGGACCGCCTGGCCATTGACGGCTGGTTTGATCTGCGCCGTGGCCGCGATGGTGGTCTGGCTGGGCGGATGGAATCGCACGCCCGCCAAGCCGGGGCCGGCCATCGCCGTGCTCGCGTTCGACCAATACTCGCCATCCTCCGCAGACCGAGCGGTCGCCGCGCAGCTCACCGAGTCGGTGACCACCGAGCTGGCGCGCCTCGGTACCGTGGGTGTGGCCTCACACACCAGCGCCATGCAGTTCGCCGACCAGCGCACACCTCTACGGGAGATAGCCGCAGTCCTCAACGTGAACTACGCGCTGGAGGCCGACGTCGAGCAGGAGCCGAATGGGCTGCTGGTGGTGCTTCGACTGGTGAACGCCGAAAGCGATCGGAAGGTGTGGGTCGCGGATTATCGCGGCACCGCAGACGACGTGCGCGGCATCAGCCAACGCATTGCCTTTGATGTGAGTGCGGAGCTGTTGAGACGGGCTGGCTCTTAGTCTTCGTCCTCGTCATCTTCCCGGCGCGTGTGGTAGCGCGAGAATTCTTCGAGATACGTCAGCGAGTCCATCGACTTCATCCGATCGAAGAACAGCACGCCATCGAGATGGTCGGACTCATGCTGCACCACCCTGGCCGGAAAGTCTTTGAGGTCCAACTGGAACCGCTTGCCGTACCGGTCGAGCGCGCTCACCGTGATGGTCTGGGCGCGCGGCACGCGGCCGCGGATGTCGGGGATGCTCAGGCACCCTTCCCAGCCCTCGACGATCTGATCCCCATGGACGGTGATCTCGGGATTGACGAACACCATCGCCTCGCCCTCGCCGCGCCCGTCGGCGGCGAGCATGGCCACGAACAGGCGGATGCTTTCGTGCACTTGTGGCGCGGCCAGGCCGACACCCGAGTACTCGTGCATGGTGTCGATCATGCTGTCGATGAAGTGCTGTACCGCGGTGTTTTTCAACTCCAGCTTGTCCACCGTCCGCGCTTTGTCGCGAAGGACGGGGTGGCCCATGCGGGCCACTTTCAGGATCGACATGAATGAATTCTATACTGACACTTCGACGGGTTCGACGAACGGTCACGATGCATACTCACGACGACACGCCGGCGTACAGGTTCTGCCCCGTGTGCGGCAGCCCGCTCGAGCCGCGCGTCCTGAAGATCACCGAGCCGAAACGGCTGGTGTGCACGAGCGAGGCGTGCGGGTTCGTGTTCTACCTGGACCCGAAGATCGCGGTCGGCACGATCATCCGCGTCGACAGCGGCAAGATCGTGCTGGTCAAGCGCGCCATCGAACCTGGGTATGGCAAGTGGGTGTTTCCAGGCGGCTACGTCGACCGGGGTGAGGAGATCACGCTGGCCGCGCTCCGCGAGGCCCGCGAAGAAGCCGGCCTCGACGTGCGGCTGGAGCATCTCGTCAACATCTACTCGTACGCCGGACGGGCGCCGGTGATCGTGGTCTACGCCGCCACACGCATCTCCGGCGAGCTGGCGGTGGACGACGAGGGACTCGAGGCGCGCGAGTTCGATGTCGACGAGATTCCCTGGGACGACCTCGCCTTCCGCAGCACGCGCGAGGCGCTGCGCGATTACATCGATGGTCGCGAAGCTGCCCACGTACGTTAACCACGGAGATTACGAAGCCCAAGGAGACCATTCTTCTAAATACGCTTGCTGCTTAGCAGCACTGGCCTTTAGAAAAGTGTTTCTCCGTGCCTCCGTGTCCTCCGCGGTTAACGTCCGTGGATCTTACTGGCCTCGCACAGCAGCAATCGGGTCGACGCCGAGCGCGCGTCGCGCAGGGATCACGGACGCCAGCAGCGCCGCGAGCGCGAGCACGCCGCATGCGATCGCGTAGGTCGCCGCGTCGGTAGACGAGACCTGGAACAGCATCGCCGCCAGCGAGCGCGACAGCGCGACGGCGCCGAACAGGCCGATGACGATGCCGGTCACGACCGGCCGCATCGATTCGCGGACCAGCATCGCGACGATCGCCGCCGCCTGTGCGCCGAGCGCGCGGCGGACGCCGATTTCCTGCGTGCGCTGCCCGACCAGGTACGCCACCACGCCGTAGACGCCGATTGCGGCAAGCGCCATCGCCAGGCCGGCAAACAACCCGAGCAGCGTGGCTCGCATCCGTGGCTCGGCCACGGATTTGTCGAGGTTCGCTTCGAGCGTCGCGACCTGCGACAGCGGCACGTCGCGATCCATCTGGTTCAGCGCGTCGCGCACCTGGGCCACAGAAAGCGCAGGCGACACAGCGCCCACCGTGTTCGACTGCCCGCGGATCACCAGACGCATGGTGTGATACGACACGTGCTGCGTGTGCGGCTTGTACATCATCGGCACCTCCGCCTCCTCGAGGGCGAGGTGCTTCACGTCTCCGACCACACCAACCACGACGTGCGACCCCGCGCCGCCAACGAGCTGCTGGCGTTCACGTGGCACGCTGTTGTTGTGTGTCACGCGCTTGCCGATTACGTCGGTCTCGCCCGGCCAGAACTGCTTCGCCATCGATTCGCTGACGATGGCCACCAGCTGGCCACCGGCAACGTCGTGAGCGTTGAACTCTCGCCCGCGCAGCAGCGGAATGCCCATGGCCCGGAAGTACGCAGGCGTGGTCGATCGCACCTGCGCCGAGGGTGCCTGCCCTTCCGGCATCGGGTGGTCTTCGATCTGGATACCCTGGCTGTCGTAGTTGTTGCTCAGCGGCAGGATGTTGATCGCGCCGACTTCCGCGACACCGGGAAGCCCGCGAATGCGCTCTTCGAGCTGCTGGTAGAACGGCATCTGCGTGCCTTCCTCGTACCTCGCCGTCGGCAGCGACACCTCCAGCGTCAGCACCTGCTCGGCGTTGAATCCCGGGTTGACGTCCTGGAGCTGCCACAGGCTGCGAATCATCAGGCCGGCGCCGACCAGCAGCACGATCGACAAGGCGACCTCCGCGACGATCAACAACTCGCGCGCGCCGCGGCCAACGGCGGCGCCCTGCTGCTTGCCGCCACCTTCCTTCAGCGCGTCGTTCAGGTCCTGGCGCGAGAGGTGAATCGCCGGCACGAGCCCGAAGATCACGCTGGTGACGAGCGCCGCGGCCATCGCAAAGGCGAGCACCGATCCGTCCATGCCCACCTGGTCGGCGCGCGGGATGCCGGCGGCGGCGAGCACGGTGAGCGCGCGCGTGGCGAACAGCGCGACGATGATGCCGCCGGCCGCGCCGATGGCGCTGAGGGCCACGCTCTCGGTGAGCATCTGGCGAACGAGCCGTCCGCGATCGGCGCCAATCGCCGAACGCAAGGCCAGCTCGCGCAGCCGGCCGGTGCCGCGGGCCAGCAGCAGGTTCGCGACGTTCGCGCAGGCCACGAGCAGCACCACGACCACCGCGCCGGCCAGCAGCATCACCACGGGCGTCGACTCGCCGACCATGTGATCGAGCAGGTACTCGACGCGGACACCCTGGTCGGTGTTGTCGCCGGGGTACTGCTGTTCGAGCCGCGCCGCGATCGACTCGAGCTCGGCGCGTCCCTGTTCGAGGGTCACGGCATCCCTGAGTCTGGCGACGCCGCGAATGAAGTGGCCACCGCGATTCGGCTGCGCGGCGTCCCAGCGGAACGGCGTGAACACGTCGGCGGCGCGCTCGGGATTGATCTCGAGATGACGATACGTTGCGGGCAGCACGCCAATCACGGTGACCGGCATCGCATTGAACGTGATCGACTGGCCGACGATTGACGGGTCGGCGCCGAATCGGCGCCGCCAGAAACCGTCGCTGATCAGTGCGACGCGCGCGGCGCCGGGACGATCGTCCTCGGCGGTGATGGCGCGACCGATCACGGGTTGAATGCGGAGCGTCGGAAAGAACCCCTCGGTCACCTGGACCCAGCCGGCGCGCTCGGCCTCGCCGCGGCCGCCGGAAATCGTCGCCAGGCCCACCCACCCGTTCGCGCCGAGACGCTGGAACGAGGTCGAGTCGCGCTGGAAGTCGAGGAAGTCCGCAGGCGACAGGTTGCCGGTGACGCCCTCAGCCTTGTCGAAGCCGATGATCTTCACGAGGCGATCGGCCTCGAGATATTCGAGCGGCCGGAGCAGCACCGCGTGCACGACGCTGAAAATCGCCGTGGTGGCGCCAATGCCGAGCGAGAGCGTGATCACTGCCACTGCCGCGAAGCCCGGTTTCTTGAGGAGGCTTCGGAATGCATAGCGCAGATCCTGGAGAAACATTGAGCCACTCCTGTGGTGTCCGGGCTTTAGCCGGATAGACAGGTCTTTTGACGGGCGGCGTGTCCCCAGGGTTGTAGGCGGAACTTGTCGCGCCGGAGCTTTAGCGTAGGCGGACGATTCGTTCCGGAGGAGACACCTGGAGCACCCTCGCCTGCGGCGTCTCGAGCAACGGCGTCACCTGCAGCCCATCCACTTCGATGGCCTTCGGCAGCCAGGCCCGCGAATTGCCGATCGGATATTCCTTGAAGATATCGATCACGATGGTGCGATCGGGCAGGCTGCCGTCGGCGTTGGGACTGAACACCTCGGCGGGCCGGGAGATGGCCGGCACGCCCGTGTACACGCCTGTCACAACGCCGGACCGCCGGACCAGGAACCGTTCACGGAGGTAGTCGTCCAGCGCGAGCCAGCGATCGATGCGGCCGACGAGCATCAGGCATCCGAGTTCGTCGGTGCAGACAACGCGATCGGCAGGCTGAAGCGATTGCCTGATCTCGTCGATGCCTTCGATGCGGATGGTTGGCCGCGCGGCTTCCAGGCGATTGGTGAGCGAGCCTTCGCCGCGCCATTGATCAAGTGCCACGGCGACGATGACAAGCATGAGGGCGACAGCGATGGGCGGGAC
>JALDXK010000511.1:0-4853 GCA_032155105.1 Acidobacteriota bacterium | reverse complement strand
CAGACCAGCTCGGGAGTGCACTAGTTCGTTTCATCCCACGAACCGCGCGTGACGCGCGGCGCGGAGCATCGATGGCTCGCAATCACTCACGCTTCTTACTGGCGCTCGCGGCCGCGACCCTGTTTTCATGGGTGCCTGGCTGCAGCAGAGAGACACCACAACCAGCCGTGCAGACGACGACGCCGACGACCGATCCAGAGACGCAAAAGCTGCAAACCCTGGCTGCGCGCTTCGCGCCGGTCGACCTCACGGCCGACGTGGCGGCGTTGCCCGAGCACGAACGTCAGGCGCTCGCCAAGCTGGTCGAGGCCGCCAAGGTGTTCGACGCGCTCTTCCTGCGTCAGGTCTGGGAAGGCAACGAGGCGATGCTCATCGATCTCGCGCGTGATCAGTCGCCACGCGGTCGTGCGCGACTTCACTACTTCCTGATCAACAAGGGACCGTGGTCGCGTCTGGACGAGAACGAATCGTTCATTCCCGGCGCACCCGAGAAGCCGGAAGAGGCGAACTTCTATCCGGCGGGTGCGACCAAGGCGGACGTGGAGGCGTGGTTCAAGACGCTCAGTTCCGCCGAGCGGACCAGGGCCACAGGGTTCTTTACGACGATTCGGCGAGGGCCCGACGGGAAGTTCATTGCCGTGCCGTACAGCCTCGAGTATCAGGGTGAGATCGCGCGTGTCGCGGAACTCTTGCGCGAGGCGGCGGCGCTCACCACGCAGCCCACGCTCAAGAGCTATCTCGAGAAGCGCGCAGGCAGCCTGTTGAGCAACGACTACTTCGACAGTGACGTCGCCTGGATGGAGCTCGACGCGAGCATCGAGCCCACCATCGGCCCGTACGAGGTGTACGAGGACGAGTGGTTCAATTACAAGGCGGCGTTCGAAGCGTTCATCACGCTGCGCGACGATGCCGAGACTTCGAAGCTGGCGCGCTTCGGATCGGAATTGCAGGAGATCGAAGACAACCTGCCGATCGATCCGAAGTACCGCAATCCCAAGCTGGGCGCTTTGGCGCCGATCCGTGTCGTCAACACGGTCTTCTCGTCAGGTGACGCCAACCGCGGCGTGCAAACTGCGGCCTTCAACCTGCCCAACGACGAGCGCGTGATTGCCGAGAAGGGTTCCAAGCGCGTGATGCTGAAGAACAACCAGGAAGCGAAGTTCCGCATGGTCCTTCAGCCGATCTCGCTGGTGGCGCTTGCCGCCGACGATCGACAGCACGTGTCCTTCGATGCGTTCTTCACGCACATCCTGATGCACGAGTTGATGCACGGACTTGGTCCGCACAACATCAGCGTGGGCGGACGCGCCACGACCGTGCGGCAGGAGTTCAAGGACGCCTACAGCGCGATTGAAGAGGCCAAGGCGGACATCTCCGGTCTCTTTGCGCTGCAGTTCCTGGTCAACCGGCAGAAGCTGGACAAGGCGCTCGACCAGACGATGTACGTCACGTATCTCGCGTCGATGTTCCGGTCGATCCGCTTCGGAATCACCGAAGCGCACGGGCGGGGCGTTGCGATTCAACTCAACTACTTCCTCGATAACGGCGGCGTGACCGTCGCGCAGGACGGGACGTTTGCGGTGAACCCGGAACGCATCCGTCAGAACGTCACCGACCTCACGCGCGACATCATGACGATGCAGGCGGTTGGCGATTACACCGCGGCGAAGCAGATGATGGAGAAGCTGGCGGTGGTGCGGCCGCAGGTCCAGGCCGTGCTCGACAAGCTCACCAACGTGCCGGTGGACATCGAGCCGCGGTTCGTGACGGCGGAGGCGTTGCTCGCCGGGAAGTAGGCTCTCGGCCTTGGCGCTCGGCTCTGGGCTCTCGGCTTTGGGCTCTCGGCTTTGGGCTGGGCTCTGGACTCGGAGCTAAATCGACGATCTGTTCCTGTTCGATGCCGTCGCCATCCGGTCGCGCCGTCTCCACCTGTTCGGCGGCTTCAATCAGGGTCTCGACGCACGTGGTCGTCTCGCCGTCGTCGGCATCCTGCACCGTAGCCCAACGATCGCGCCGGTCTGGAGGTCGACGGCATGCTCGGCCTTGTGCGCCACGTGCGTCCGGGCGTCCTTCATCTTGGTGATCGTCGCCTCAGAATTGTGCGGATGGTTCAGTCGTCATTCGACCCCTTCTTCTTCCGCTTCCGATCCCCGCGCCAAGTCGGCACGCGACGGTATCTCCATCCCCGACGCCTGCGTGAGCTTCGTCAAAGAATCCTGATAGCGCTCGCCCCTGTCGTGACATTCGATGCTGGGGAGCGCCGCTTTCGCCCCCCAGCGTCGTCGCGCCGATGCCGACGGTCTTGCTCCTCACCAACGGCGTCCGCGAGTCGCTCGCAGCATCCAAGTGAAGACCGCTTCGTGCGTCTCCAGACCGATCAACCGACGCATGCAGGAGATCGTCGACTGGTCGGGCGGCCTCTCCGGCAACACCAAACCCGAGCGACTCGCGCAGGGCGAACGAATCGGCGGGGCGTCACGCAATCGCGCGCTCGGCGTCCAAGCCTTCGAAAAGGCGATCAGCAGCAGCCGGAAGTAGCCGCCCGGCGACAGGCCGGGTCGGCCCTCATCCGCGTAGAATCGCTCGCACGGGCCCTCGACGAGTCCGTCGAAGTCGTGCTGGTCGAGGATCTGATTCAGTCGCGTGTAGAACAGATGGACGGCACTCCGCGGCAGGTCTTCGGTCGCCACCCACATCGACGCCTGCTTCGCATGCCGCCGTCGTCGTTTGTTCATCGTCATCGGCGAGCTGTAGTACGCAAAAATCATCGGTGTCGATCGCGTTTCGACGTCAGCAGGATGACCCGAAGGGGGCCGGTCTGTCGTTGACCGTGGGCGCTACATTGGCCGCCCCTCAAAGGCCGTCAGGGAGTGGGCGATGCGGATACCAGCGTGTTGCATAGCAACCTTGGCGTACGTAGTTATCGGCCACGCTCTGCCGGTGATGGCACAGGTCGATCAACAGCGCGCACAGGAGTACTTCGGAGAAGTCCAGGCGCTATGCGAGCGCGACGGCGGCCGGCTGTGGGGCGTGTCGCTGTGCAGACCGATGGTGATCGGCGACATGCGGACGAAGACGATGGCCACGAGTCAGCCGGCGCCAGACGGGGCGCGGCCGCAGGTGGTCGGCCTTGTGAATGCCCCCATCGAGTGGGGCGGCGCGACCTGGGGCGCGTACGCCTGGGACTTCATGGTCGGCGGGACGCCGCGCTTCCGCAAGGAGCTGATGCTCCACGAATTGTTCCATGCCGCGCAGCCTCAGCTCGGACTCAGCGTGCCGGCGCTGGCCAGCGAGCATCTCGACGCGGTGGACGGAAGGTATTGGCTGCGGCTCGAGTGGCGCGCGCTCGCACGGGCGTTGCGGGTGTCGGGAGAGCCGCGTTCGCTCGCTGTCGGTGACGCGCTCGCCTTCCGACAGGCGCGCCGTATGCTCTACCCAGGTAGTGCCGAAAGCGAACGCGCTGCTGAGATCACGGAGGGCCTGGCCCAGTACACTGGTACCGTGCTCGCGGCAGACACCACGGCCGACGCGATCGCGAGCGCCCTCGACCAACTGGTCGAGGCGGAAACACAGGACAGCTTCGTTCGCACGTTTGCGTACGCGTCCGGGCCCGCCTATGGCCTCCTGCTCGATGCCTCATCGCCCGGCTGGACCCGTCGCGTGCGGAGCACCGACGATCTCGCGTCGCTCGTGATGCGTGCGCTCGCGGTCCAACCAGCCGCTGACGCCACGGCGTCTTCCGCCAGATACGGCGGCCCCGAGCTCCGCGCGTCCGAACAACGGCGCGAGCGAGAGCGGCAGGCACGGATCGCGGAGCTGCGCCGGCGATTTGTGGACGGTCCGGTGCTCCTGATTCCCGGGACGGGCAGTGGCAGTTTCGATTCGCGGGGCGCGGTGGTCATTCCGGACGTCGGAACGGTGTACTTCGGCGCCTACCGCTCCTCGGGCGCCTGGGGCAGCCTCGATGCGAAGAACGGCGTCCTGGTCGCGAGTGATGGCGGCTCCCGTCGTCTATCGAGACCCATGCGACGCGACGACACCACGTTCGCCGGAGATGGATGGACGTTCAAGGCGGCACCGGGATGGGTGGTCCGCGAAGGAGCACGGTGGGGCGACTACGAAGTTGTTCGGCAGCAGCCGTGAAGCGTGTCCACGACGTCGCGCGTGAATCCATCGCCTACAGCTGCCGCGCTCATCCACTGGAGTGGGATCGTGCAGAACCGAAGCAGTGGTGCGCAGCGTCGTTGCCAGCCTCACGGTCGACCCTTTGTTCGATTGGACGTTCGCTGCGGATACTCGTCGAGGGAGAGGATCGGCGCAATGGCTTCACCACAGGCTGTGCTAGGCACCAGGTCTGGGCCTTCACTCTCGCTGAAGGCTCAGGGCGGTGCGCTGGTTCAGGGTTCGCCATCCAGCGAATTCATCAAAGCATTCAGTTTGGCAACCAACTCACCGTAGGACGCGCTGATACGTTCGCCCTCGGTCGATCTCAGAAAGCCCAGTCGGCTTGAGACCTCGGTAAGGTAGCCGGCTTCTGCAGCTGATCCGGTTGCGATGTTGAGGAAATTCACATATTCCCGCGTCGTGCGGCGCGCACATCCTTCCACGATGTTTCCCGCTGCCGAGACGGCTGCCTTCCTCAATTGCAACCGCAGCCCGAATCGCTCTGAAGGAGGAAAGCCCCGGGAAACTCGATAGACATCCATCACAAGGCGATCGGCAATCGAGAAGACAATGAGCTTGCGATGGTCTCGACCCATGCCAATGGTTGAGCAAGCTGAATGCCGCATCGAGATCAGCCGAGAGCCCAGAGCCCAGAGCCGAAAGCCGAAAGACAAGAGCCGAGAGCCGAG